>JAHJDB010000075.1 GCA_018812765.1 Nanobdellota archaeon | reverse complement strand
TACGCTTTATCGTCGTAGATAAAGGTTTCAATGTGGAAATTAGTTGACAAATGAAAATTGTATCTGGCTGGTGTTTCATTTAAAAATTTTATAAATGACCTATATACTCTAGAAGTGACAACTAATTACCGAATTATACAATTAAATGTTTCTTGAGAGGAGTTTTATTTAATATTTATTTGTGCTGTCAACACCAGGTATTACCTGTTTAAAAAATCTAATATTTAATTCCTTTAATTCTCCCAGATCGGAAAGGCCGGCAGTTAAGATATTTATCCTATAGTCTGGCTCTTCTGTCCTGTATCTTGCACTCGACCAGGTACTACTGCCCCATTTGTCGGGCGGAAGATAACCACCCCATTTATAACACCCGTCGGTAGTTGAATCTAAAAAACGAAGAATAGTTATCTTTAAATCCAGACCTCCATTATTTTCTTCAATCTCATACCACTTATCTGCAGTATCTTCATTAAATTGTTTCGTAGGATCTTGGGGAGTTATCTCTAGAGACATGCCTGTTACTGGGTCTTTACCGATCGTTCCGTCGTAATCAGGATAAATGTCCTTCAGAAGACCGTGTCTTGGAAAAAATTCTGCAAAAATCCAATATTGAACCTGAGAGTTGCAGAATGGAGCCCCGCCATCAATTTTTTTTTCAGAATAGATTTGGTCGCCATCAGGAGTATCATTGGGATAAACTCCTTGATTTATGTTAGTTAATTCAGATAGTTTAAAAATCAAGTTTCCTTCCGCTTGAGATTGGCTGCTTGGTTTAAAATTAAATCTTAAATAATGGCTGAATCCAGAACCTTGATAGTTCATCCTGTGAACAATCTCTAAATTTTTTGGCCAGGATTTTTCTCCTAAAAAATCAGGATTTGATATAGAAACTTCCTGAAGCTCGTATAATCCAGAATATTGTGGCCATCTTTCTTCGCATCCAGTTAAAGCACTAACTAAGGCTGCCAAACCAACAATTTTAGGCAGTTTATCGTTCATTAAAATAGGTTAACGTTGTCGATTAAATAAACCTGATGTATATACCTTATACCTTCTATTTTTGAGAATTGATGAATTTGACTGCTTTTTCTGCTGCTTCTTCTGCAGTGATGTCGGTAGTATCGAGAATAAAATCGTAATGGGACTCATCTCTATGATCAAATCCATAATACTTCTTATATCTTTCAGCATCCTCTCCCATCCGTTCAGCAACCCTTTTTTTCATCTCTTCAAAAGAATCGATTTTTCCTTCGTTTCTTTCCTGCTGGGTGCTTTCATTCTGTAGATCTTTCCAGATTCTTTTTGCGCCTTCTTCTTCACTGACTTTTATGAATAGCTTTAGTGATTCCGGCAAGAAATAGAATTGGGTTCTGCCTTCAACGATTACTACTTTTCCTTTTTTATCTAACTCTCGGGCGTGCAGCGCCGCTTTCTTGTCAACATCAACATCTGTTTCAGGATTGGTTTTAGCATACTCATTCAGCTCTTGTAAAGTCATCCCTTTCTTTCTTGCTAGTTCTCTCCTGATGCCTCCTACATAAATCCGTTCGGCACCTAATTTTTCAACAAGAATCTTGGCTATAGTACTTTTACCGCTGCCAGGAGTGCCAGAAATTGTTATAATCATGATTCTGGTAACTTTAGTAGAGTTAATAAATTTTGCTTTTTGGGTTATCTTCTTTGTAATCGTTATATCCCGTTATGATAGTTCTAAGAATTAAAAAATTAAAAACAAGTTGTCAATTTGCAATTTGGGGGTGAGGTAGTATAGGCAATAAAATCTTAGTCTACATAGTTTTAGTTGTACTTTTTGTACTGGTAAGTATCTTTCTGATCAAATTTATAATTCAACCTACGTTAACTGGTTATTTAGTCTATCAGCAGATGGAAAAAAGCAATTATAGTGTAGACCAATTAGGCAGCAACCTTAATGAGCTGCAGATTGATTTAGCCACCACTAAAGCTAATCTGGATGTGCAGAAAGATTTTAATGATCATTTGTTTAAACAATTAGAAGGAGCTTCTGGTAATCTTACTAAATGTATCCTTGAGAACGGAAAATTAACTAATGATTTAGATTATTTAAAGAAATCTTATGAATCTAACTTGAATCAGATCCAAGAAGATCTTGATAAAAAAGAGGAAGAGATTCAGGAACTGAAAAGTAAAAAAGGCGAGGAGTTAAAGATTGTAGAAAATAGTCTTCTTCTTCAATTGAACCAAAGTCAAACTGAGATGGTTAAACTTCAGGAAGATTTTGATAAGTTTATCTATCGCATGGCCAGGAATGTCTGCTGTAAACAGAAAGTTGACAATAATGCCATTAAGTCGTATGAAGTAATTAACGGGGAATTAGTCTGTTTAGAAAAGTCTGGAAAATTGCTTAATTGCTGGGATGAACAGAACTCTGATGAATTTGCAGCCGCTTCTTGTGGATGAAATTAGTCCAGAACTGGAATAAAGCCAACATTTGAATCTTTATTTATCTTATCTTTTCATACTTGCTTTTGGAGAGATCGCCGATCCAAGCTTTTGTCCATTCTTTCAGCCAAAAAAGTGTAGCTTTACTTAAGCCCCATCTTTCAAACCTTCTCATCGAAGTTGTGACGGTGGTGTCCATACAGCCATACTTGCCCAGCTTCTTTAATTTTATCGTCAATATCCGGTGCTCTTTAACAATTATTTCTGGATCATAACCTTGGACTTTATGAAAATCTTCCTTTCTACAGATCAGGGCTCCGCCGCATCCTTGATAAATCTTGGTAGAATTGTAAAAATTTTTGAACCACATCGCTATTTTATATTTGATCTTATGATTATCTGGCTTAACTTTGGTAGTAGCTACAGAATATTTTAGAGAGAACTGTTCTTTGATCTTCTTTAACGAATCAACTTCTAAAGCTGTATCAGCATCAAGGAATAGAAGAATCTCTCCAATTGCATTTAAAGCTCCGGCATTTCTGGCTGCTGAAACGTTAGGTGTTGACAAGGAGATTAGTTTAAGGTTCTCATTAGCTCTTTTTTTAACAATCTCTTCAGTCTTGTCGGTGCAGCCATTAGCAACGATGATAGTCTCAAAATTTTGATAGCTCTGGTTTTTGATGCTGTGAAGAGTTTTTCGGATATAGTTCTCTTCATTGTGTGCGGGGATGATTATCGAGAATGTGGGAATCATTTTTATTTAAGAGATTTTTATTGTTTTAAATAATTTTGTGTTGGAAAAACTAATTATAACGTCAAATAATTTGCGGCCCATAACATCCCAGAATCACAGAAATAATAGATGCTTCTGAACGGTCTGCCTTCAGCATCAAAAACCTCTAAAAAATTCTGATGTTTCTCAATCTGTTCGGTGTATCTCTTTTGATACTCTTTAGCTCTTTCTGGATCAACTGTTTGTAATAATTTTATATACAATAAACCCATATGGCTCCAGAGGGCATTGCTTTCATAATCTTTCATTAAATTTTCCTGCCAGATGAACACTACTTTTTCCCTGTCAGTAGTATATTTTAACGGCCAAGGCTCGTCTAAACCAGCCTCGTGAATTGCGTTCAAAGCTGAATGTAAAAGTTCTTTGTCGTTAATAATCCCTAACGCAAAAGGGAACAGGTTAGAATCTCCAGCTACATAATCCTGTTTAGTTAAATCGTCATAAAAATATTTTCCGTTCCAGAAATGCCTTCTGATGATCTCTTCGTAATCAAATTTACTGAAAGGATTGTCCAGCCTTTTCATCTCTTTAAGATTTTTAGCTAATAAAGCAACCATACAATTATCATAGCAAGAACTTTTTCTGATGGAAAAATCTTTCATGGAAGAAAAATGTGCCTCTGGTTTAACCAGGCCGGTATGAGGGTTTACAGCCAGGTTAAAAAATTTCTGGATCTCTTTGTTAAGAAAATTTTTGTAAGAATAGTAAGGAAACTTGGAGATCTTAATTGAATGGATCAGCCAGGGGAGGGTGTCTACAGAATTGGTTGGAAAATCAAATGGTTTTCCTCTTGGAGTAAGTGTAGTGGCAGTTTTCTTATGATGCTTAAATCGGTTGAGGGCAAATCTTAAGGTCTGATGGACTTCTTCTGTATACCCTAACTTTACTAAGGATCTTGTGCACCAGCCAAAATCCCTGGTCCAGAACTGTGAAAAATTGCCGGTAGAAGTTTGGAAATATCTTCCGTTCCAGCAGTCCTTGACAATGTTTTGGCAGATTGACGAGGCATCACCTTCATATTTTTTAGTAGAATAACGATTCTTCAAACTAGAGAAGAAGATCCTTGTTCCTTGGGTTATATAATCCAAAAAAGCGGCCATAACTTATAAAAATATTCGGTGGTATAAATATTTATTGAGAAAATGTTAAAAAGCGGACCCGAGGGGACTTTCAAATCTTTAAGAAAGTATAGTCTTCTTAAAGGATATTTGAACCCCCGACCCCAAGCTTACTTCATCCTCAGCCTACTTCGATCATCTCATTGGGAGATTTTAAAGTGCTCGTCATCGGATTAGGAGGCTTGTGCCCTATCCAGTCTAGGCTACGGGTCCTTAATATATTTAATTTAAAGCTTCATTTAAAAACGTTTTTATAAATACTAAAATATTTGTTCTCTTTGCATCATCAGAAATATATTGATAGAAAAAGCAACTTTTATAAATAAACTGCTTATTTTATTCCTAACCCACAATATCGAAGACACCTACGCTCCAGACATGCCGGGGTAGCAAAGTCTGGTCAAATGCGCAGGACTTAAGTTGCTTGAAAGTTAAAGCTTGCTTTGACATAAGTTATCCTGTCTCTTAGTGGGTTCGAGGGTTCAAATCCCTTCCCCGGCACTTTTTTAAATAAGTAAGATAAAAAAAGGTGTATCCAAGAGGGATATCAAAGTTGGGCCAATCCAAATATTTGTTTCAAATATCGAAAAAGCAAATAAATGGTATTCTGAAATACTAGGGATGAAATTAATAAAAAAATATCCTCCATTTAAGTGCATTCTCATGAAATGGGGGGAAATAGAATTTGATATTGGAACACCAATTCCAGAATGGGGAGAAGGCTGGGATAAAGTTGTTGTCGGCGGAAGAACGAACATATTTTTTGAAACATCTAATATCAAACAAACAGTTAAAGAACTAAAACAAACAGGAGTTAAATTTATTGAAGACCCCTCTAAGAGAGTTTGGGGCGAGTTTAAAGCTGTATTTGTCGATCCGGATGGAAATGAATTTAATTTGATTGAAATAAAAAAGTGAGTTTTCTGTAAGCAAATACATGGCCTCGGAAATCATTATGGCAATCATTCATTTAGCAGATCAGATTTTGTTGAAGTTATTCATCGATACTTTTCAACGATCTTTTCCACGCTTTCGATTGCTTCCGGCTTGATCAGATTTATCGGACAGGCGTAAAGGCTTGCTTCAGTTAATTTTTTTTCAAAGAAATCAGCCAGGCCCCATTCTTCCAGTTCGGTACGGAAAACTTTCCTGCCAATCTTGAAGGAAAAGATTGAATCTATCTTATTGTCACAGCCATTATCATATACGATTGTGTCTTTATCAAGATGAAGCTCACAGGTTAGATATCTATCACTAGGATGATTAAATTGATCAACTTCATAAACTACATTATGAAATTCCTTTCCGTCTGTGCTCCAGATTACGGCTTTATATTTTCCTTCGTCAGAAGTTTTGTTTTTACAGGGTTTTGCCCACGGCTCTTCAGCTTTGTTTTCTTCTTTAACCGTTACACTTTCAGACGGCAATTTATCTGGCGTTTTGACGGTTTTTACAGGCTCAACTGCATAATCAAAATATCCGCAGCCGGTTAAGGCCAACACTCCGATTCCCGCGTATTTTTTCCAATCAATTCTTCGATTCATGTTCATCACTCTCCAAAACAATAAATAATTTAACTTAAAAAATCAAGACTAAAGAATTAAGTTAAAAATAAGTTAATAAAAACTATTGTATTAAAGAATACATCTGAGGGGGTTTGATATTAGCTTTTAAAACAGTAATATTTAAATAAGAAAAACCAAAATCCTAGTTAAATTGCGCCCCTGTGGCCTAGCGGTATGGCGTTACCTTGGTAAGGTAAAGGTCGCGAGTTCAATTCTCGCCAGGGGCTCCATTTTTTATCTGTTTTTTGTGATTAGAATATGATTGATGAAATATCTCTGCATCTGAGGCGGGTTCTTAATAATTTTAATAGTGAAGATTCTTTAATCTATAACAATAGGATTATTACTATTAGTAAAAACAACTTTTCTCCTCTCCCTTCAATTTATAGTCCGGAGTGGAATAATAAATCGGTAGCGTTTATAGATGGGGGGCAGGCAGAGATAATCTCAGCAGGAAATTTTTGTCTTAGTTTCATCAGAGTGGGAGCTTTAATTTTTCAAGGAAACAAGAAAATAAAAGATCACAAACAGGAATTTTATCTATTGACGACAGGAAAATACTATAATCAAGATCTGTTTTATGAATCTAAGATTTTTGGTGATAAGATGATCGAAGAGGCCGATCTCTTGATCTCTTCAACTGATTCTTCTATCAAGAGCGGTTTGGAGAGAGCACCAGTAAGTAAAGTTGCTAATATGGCTAGAAGGTTTGCAGAGCTAAGTTTAGCAGAAGAGATAGATGCTGATTTTGTAGTTTTAGATGGTATTTTAGAGCCTACTTTCAAGAACGAAGAAAAATACCTTCTTGGTTCAGATAAGATTTGCTCTATAGCAAAATCGTCTTCATTATTTACTGTTTCTGGAAATTCTCCAGTAGTTTTGTTAAATAAACTAGGTCCGCAGGATTGCTGGAGTTATCTTATCGATAATGATTCTCATTTTGTTAAACTGAATGAAAGGGGTAAACACGTCTTCAGGTTCATGGGCGACAAGGCAGTTTTGCCTTTCTTAAAAGAAAACAGCCAGGATGCGTTGTTTTTAGGGTATCCCTATGGTTTGATTGCAGTAGACAGATTTGTAAGAGTTAGCAATGAAGAAAAGAATTCTTTAAGGATAAAGTTTTTGTTAAGAGAAGAAAACAAAGAGATAACAGAATATCTGAACACTTCTAACGCTCATGACCTCCTTGATAATTTAGGTTGAGCCGGTATAATGGTCTTAAATTCCGTTAAATATAAAAACACTTCACATTAAAAAAAGATAATGGTTGAGGATATTGGCATAGAATCTTTTCTGGAAGAAACATCTGTAACTAAAGTAGTCCAGCCGGCGTTGGCAGCTATTCTTTTTCCTTTTCTGGGCGAAAACCCAAGGTCTTACTTTAAGCAGATGCCTTCGGCTTCCAGGAATGTGGAGATTGTTGTTGAGAACTTGTTAAAATTGTCAAGTAAGCCTAAAAAACTATTTACAATCCTGAAACCGGTTTGCAAGATGACTACTAATTATGGTAAAGCCCAAAAGGAAACTAAGATCAAAGAACAACATCTAGTTTATACTGATCTAGACCACCGAATTCCTTTTAGGCCAACTGACGATATCCTTTATGTTTACCAGCTTGCTCATATGGCTCTTTTTAGCAGAGAATTGGTGGAAAATTATCCCAATCATGTATTTAAAGAAGTGATCAAATGTTTCTTAGATGTAGAGAAGGAAGCGGTAGAAGTTTTTCAAAAATATCCAACTGTAATGCCTCGTTTTACTGATCATGACCGAATAACTCTTAAAGCAACTCAAGCTTTTGACAATCCTTTGAATTGTTGTCCTTCCTTACACATTGCTTATTCTTTATTGATATATAACATCTCTAAAGTTCTTGGTTTTGATAAATGGGATAAAGAATTATGGAAGTCTTTCGAACAGGCTGCAGAACTTACCATCAGACCAGTCCTTTATACCAAACAGCATGCCTTAATTGATGTTGCTTTTGGCATGCAGGTGGCAAAAAAGTCTTTTGAAAAAATTTTTAGTTTTAAATTTGAGGATTTAACAGCTGCTTTTTCTGATTTTGAAAAAAGAGATCAGGATATACCTTATCGGGCAATAGAAGCAATTTATTATAATCTTGATGATCCTTGTAAAAAAGAAAATTCTTTAGCTGATGTAGTTGAGCAGTTTTTGAAGGTTAATAAATTTCCGGTAATTAAGCCGAAAGAAAATAACGCTTATTTTGATATTAGGAGTGGAAAAGTGGTCAAGCTATTCTAAAGAGCAATAAAATTTATAAGGGATTACTGTGACCCTCTCTTTTTAATAAAAAACGAGGTGCGATAGAGATGAGAACAATTTGTGTTATTAATCAAAAAGGCGGAGTGGGAAAAACCACTACTGCAGTTAATCTTGCTGCTGGTTTGTCTAGAAGTAATAAAAGAGTATTATTAATAGATTTAGACCCCCAAGGAAATGTTTTTACTTCTTTAAAAATAAGACAGCAATATGATATGTACGATGCTCTTGTTGGCAGACAGAACATATTAAATTGTATCTCTACTGTAGCTAAAAACTTTGATGTGATCACCTCTAAAGAGACTTTAGTGAAAGCAGAATATTATTTGGCTACTCAAGATAATTCTAGGATGCTTTTGAAAAATCTGTTAAGTAAAATAAATAATTATGATTATATCTTGGTAGATTGTCCTCCTTCTTTAGGGCTGCTTAACCAAAACGCCATGGCTTTCTGCAAAGAAGCGTTCATCCCTTCATCAACTGATCCTCTGGGCTATGATGCTTTGAAGAAGATGGGAGCTATTGTTAACGAGATTAACAACACCTATAATCATGACATAAAAATCACCAAGATTGTTCCGACCTTGTTTGATAAGCGGAACAAGATCTGTAAAGAGATTTTAGTGGAGATGAAAGAAGAGTTCAGCAGACTTGTCTCTACACCGATTAGGATGAACTCAAAGGTCAAAGAAGCTCCTAAATACGGTAAGTCAATCTTTTCTTATGCTAAGTCCAGCCCCGGCGCGAAAGATTACGGCAAGCTGGTAGAAGAAGTTTTAGACATGGGTTCGATCAGGGTTGTTCAAGAGATGATCGCTTGATCTTTTTTACTTTTTTTAATCTTCTGTTTGGAAGAGGTCGTTAAATTCTTCTAAGAACTTTTTAGCGATAATTTCATCTTTAATTATTAACACATTTTCATCATTATTCTCATCTCCTCCTTGAGTAGGATTGAATGAACCGGTGATCACTGTGCTGTTGTCAATAATGAAGACTTTATGATGCATATTATTTTTATTTTTATCCTTAACAACCTCTATCCCATTATTCAAGAATTGCTGATAGCGGGAATATTTGGAGATCTGTCTTGCTTCCATCACTCCTTTAACTGCTAATCCTTCTAGATTTTTTAATAATATGGTGTTCGCTATTTCTTGATTAGTAAAAGAAAAAGTCAGGAAGTAGATTGATTTTTCAGCTTTTTTTAGTTCCTTTTTAACTTGATAAGCGCAATGGTCTTCCGGACAGAAATAAACTTTTAATTTAGTCCGGTTAATCTCTAAGCTGGGGGTTGAAACTTCATTTCCTTTTTTAAAGATCCCCTGCCATAACTCTTGGAACTCATCTTCATAATTCTGTGCCAATACTTTTGAATCGATCAACAAGAGGTTATTATTATTTTTATCTGCTCCGTTCTCGGTAGGGTTCATTGAGCCGGTAGAGACTTTTTTCCCGTCTATGATGCAAAATTTATTATGCATCAGCCCAAAAGAGTCTGTTTTTACGAAGTTTCTGGAATATTTCTTAAAATAGTCCTTGTCAGTAACAACCTTAACGTCAATCTTTTCTGCTTTTTCATCCAGTTTCTGTTGTACTGAAGTTAACCCGATATCAAATAAGGCGCAATGGACAGATTCTTGTGCAGATCCGATAAAGTTAACCAAGGCCGTCTCACAGTCTTCTCTAGGACAGAAGTATAAGTCTAGGCTGCCGAAGTCAGAGAGGTAGTAATTTATTTCTTTTGGTTCTTCTAAACCAGCAGATAATTTTAAGTTAAGAAAAAGCAAGGTTAGGAGCAAGAAGGAGAAAGTTATTTTTTTCATTTTTTTTCACTGGATGGAAAGATATTTATTAAAATAGTGTTTCTTGAGAAAAGATGAAAGAATGTATATTTTGTAATTGGAACTTGATTAAGGAAGATGTTCTTTATCAGACCGAAAATTTTTTTGTTAAAGTAGGTATCGGCATCATTTCGGCTGGGCACGTCATGGTCATACCAAAAAAACATTATTATTGCTATGCTGAGATGCCCGAAGAATTATTTTCAGAATACGAACAGTTAAAAGAAAAAATTAAAAAATTTATCACCGAAAAATTTTCAGAACCTCTTTTAGCCGAGTATGGTGTCTGGGAGCAAAGCGTAAATCATGCCCATACTCATTTAATCCCTTTGAAAGCTGAAGATTATGAAGTATTTGATGTTGTTTCTGAACTTTCACAGTTAAATGATAAAGTTCCTGAAGATTATAGTATTGAAAAGATGAGGCGGCTTTTTGAAAGAGAAGGAGGCTACGCTTATTTTGAAGAGAGGGGTAAAAGTTATCTTTTTAGTTATGATGGCAAGCTGAAAGGAGAGTTCTGTTTCTGTCACCGCCCTTATTTTGCCAAGAAAGGGGTTAAAGGAGTGCTTAACTATCATAATCTTAACGATGAAGAGAAAGTAAAAGATGAGCAGAAAAGGAACAAAACCAAAGAGGTCTTTAGAAAATATTTTAAACTTTGACAATTTATAGTTTATAATCATGAGTAAATTAAGATATCTGTTTTTGGGAAACGGGATTACGATGGGTTCAGCTTTAGCAATGATCTTGTCTTATGTTGAACATCATTCTATATTGTGGGCTTTATTGCACGGACTTTTCAGCTGGATTTATGTGATCTATTTTGTGATTGTTTACAGGTTTTTAATTTGATTGTTGATTGCGGTGGGGTTTTTCATTCTGAAGCGTTTTATTCAAAAAAAACAGAAGCATTTAAAAATAACCCCGATAATCTAGGTTTAGATGCAGATTCTACAGGATCTATTTAAGTAGGTTATGTAAAAAACAGTTTCTCATCAACAAAAGTAAACGATTGCAATAACTGCTTATTATGGCAGGATGAGTTGCATGGAGGAATAAAATGGAAGGAACAGTAAAATTTTTTAACGAGAAAAAAGGCTTCGGCTTCATTGCTGGAGAAGACGGAAAAGAGTACTTTGTACACCAAACAGGCTTAGCAGAAGGAGTAAGATTACGTGAAAACGATTCTGTCTCATTTGATGTAGAGCAAGGCGACAGAGGTCCAAAAGCAGTTAACGTGACCAGAAATTAGTTATATTCTATCAAGAATCATATTAATTAGGACTCACTTAAACTTTTATTTTGTTTTTTTTTCTAAATTTTTATAAAGTCTAGTTTTCTTTATGTTTACATGAAACATCCTTTAGAAGTAGAAGGTTTTGAAGGGAATTTAGAAGGTTTAGCTAAAGCGGTTGGAAATATGCGTTATGATAAAGCCAGAGATTTTCTTGGTTACTTAGCTGATGATATCATGCGTCAAGCAGATGCAGATAAAGGCAGAGGGAGAGTACAATTAGCAGAGAGATTATATCAAACAGCAGAAAGATTGTATCAGGCTAGAGAGGTCATGGATCTAGCTTGGAAGATCTGTGAGCCGTACATGAAGGATTCTGGTTAAAGTTAAGGTTCTTTTTAGGTCCTGACGACGACTTTTTCTACTACACATTAATCGACAAAAAATTCTTAAAGAATCCCCTTTTTTCTTAAAAGATGAAAATATTACTACTTGCACCACCGGTTTATATTCCTACAGTGATGCCCTACTCATTAGCGATGATGAAAGCAGTGCTTACTTCTTCTTTAAAAGATGAGATCAAGGCTCTAGACTTAAACGCCCTTTACCATTATAACGGATTCAAGGAGTTTTATTTCCGGCAAGGGAAAGAAGATTTTTTCTTATTGTTAGAAAAGTTTGTCAATAAGGCCAGATCGGTCTATCCGGCCATCTCAAAGGATGTTCTTGCTCAGAAAAAACCGGGGGGGTATGATTTAGTGATGACTTCCATACTTAAAGAGAATCCAGACGTGGTAGCAATCAGTCTAACTTATAATAGCCAGGTATTCTTCACTAAAGCGATTATCTCAGAATTGCAAGAGAAAGGGATTAAAGTAGTCCTGGGCGGTCCAGCAGATTATTCAAAAATCATGGAGAATACTGTCGTCCTACCTGATTTTGAAAAGCTATTAGAATATTTAGTCTCTCTTGGAGCTGCCAGAAAAGAGACAGGACCTTTGCATCTGGATTATTCAGATTTTCAACCAGAACATTATTTTACTACAGAACTGATCTATCCTTTAAGGACTTCTTCTTCTTGCCCTTATCAAAGATGCGCTTTTTGTACTCATCATGGGAATTCTCCTTATAATTGTATGGACCTTTCCTTGATCAAAGAGGCAATAATACGGAATAAGATGAAAAAAGTCTGTTTCATCGATGACGATTTTCCGATCCCTCGTCTGAAAGAACTGGCTGAACTTCTTGCTCCTTTACAGATTGAATGGTGGTGCCAGTTAAGACCGACAAAAAAGGTTCTGGAAGTTCTTCCTCAACTCTGGAAATCCGGTCTTCGCAGCGTTTCCTGGGGTGTGGAATCAGGTTCACAAAGAGTTCTGGACTTGATAGAGAAAGGTACTAAGATAGAAGAAGTTGAAGAAGTTTTAAGGGAAGGAAAAAGGTTAGGCCTTAAAAATATTGTTTATGTCTTGTTTGGCTTTCCGACGGAGACGGAAGAAGAATTCAGGCAGACGCTCAGCTTTTTAGAGAAAAATAGTGCTAATATCGATTTAGTCTCTCCTAGTGTTTTTGGCTTACAGCAGGGAAGTAGAGCTTATAGCGAAGCAGAAAGGTTTGGAGTAAAAAAGATAACTTTTCAAGACAGGACTTTTTTAAGCGACAAGATCAGTTATGAACCCGTCAGTGGGTTGAGCAATGAAGAGGCAAAGCTGCTGAAAAAGAAGAGTCTTTCTGAGATTAATAAGATTAACAAGGTTCCTAGGATTATCACTGCTTGTAAAGAGCAGATTTTGAATATGTAGAGAAAAGATCTTTTTGCAGGTTTCTGAGACTTAGTAACTACTTGGTAGCAACATTTATAAATCCGGGCTTAAATTTAGAGTAGAGATGGTCACAATATCTGTTAAGGGACATGAATTTAATGCTTTTAATGTAAGTGGAGCTTCGCCCAGGAGAGCGATACAGTTCAGAAATGATATTATCGCTAATTTGAAAAAGTTAGGGGTTGATGAAGATGATGTTAATATTCCTTTAGAACAAGTAGTCATCAGAAGGGTTCCAGCTTCAGTTTCTTGGTACCTGGATGGACAGCACCTTTATTTTAGTCATAAACTTTCAAATTTTATTCAAAATCTTTATGTTGTGTCTAAGGTGATTGAGCTAGAAGTCAAGGCCTTATTAAATCATCAGAAGACTAGGGAAGAATTCATTCTTGATTTTTCTGAAGATGAAGATGTTGAATCTAAACGTCAGGAAGCCAGAGAAATGTTAGGGGTGGGTAAAGATAGTCTGGATTTAGATGAAATAAATAAGAAATATAAAGTCTTGGCGAAAGAGCATCATCCTGATGCGGGTGGAAGTACTGAAAAGTTTAAGACCATCAATAATGCTCATAAAATCTTGAAAAGAGAGCTGCAATAAATAGTTAAAATTAAAAGGGGAAACATCTTTTTTGTTTCGTGGAAAAAAAGTTTCAATATCTGTTGGCTCCGATGGAAGACCTAGCTGATTCTTGTTTTAGGACTATTTGTCATAGATATGGTGCTAATCTAACCTTTACTGAACTGAATAGGATTGATTCTCTGGCCAGGAATAATAAATCTTCTTGGAAAAGGATAAAGTTATTTGACGAAACACCTACTGTAATCCAGGTTATCGGAGAGAAAGAACAGTTCCTTAAAAAATTCCTGTCTAAGTTTAATCCTGAAAAGGGGTTCTCTGGATTTAATCTGAACTTAGGCTGTCCAGCCCCGAACTTTGTCAATCATGGGATCGGTTGTGCCATGATCAAAAGGATTGCCAAGACAAAGAAATTGGTGCAAATATTGAAAGATAATGGGTATAGTACAAGCATAAAGATGAGGTTAGGATTAAACCAATTTGAAAAAGAAAAAAAGGTTTATCTTAACCTGATCAATAACGTCAATGCTGATTTTTTTATTGTCCATGCCCGGCATGGCAAGCAGGGATATAATGAAAAAGCTGATTGGAGCGTTTTTGCTGAGTGTGTAAAAACCGGGAAAAATATTGTTGCTAATGGCGACATAAAGACTAAAGAAGATGTTGAAAAGATCAGATCTTTTGGCTGTAGGGGAGTGATGATTGGCAGGGCTGCCATAATCAATCCGCTAATCTTTGCTGAATTGAAAGGTTTAACTGTTCCTTCTTTAGGAAAAGTTAAGTTAGAATATGAACAGTTGTTGAAGGAAAGAGATGTTTCTTACAAATATCATCAGAATATTTTCAAACATTTAGGGAAAGTTGATGGTAGTTTTAATGAGTTATCCTAAACTCTTTGTGAACAATTAAAAGAAAATTTGGTTTAATTTCTGGTGGTGATATTAAATATGGCAGAAAGAAATAAATTAGATTGGGTTGCTTTAGTTTTGTTAGTAATAGGAGGACTAAACTGGGGTTTAGTTGGCTTATTTAGTTTTGATTTAGTAGAAGCCCTTTTGGGAGCAGTTCCAGCATTACAAAGAAGTGTTTATGTACTGGTGGGAGTTTCAGCAGTATATACCATTTACTATTTAACAAAAAAGTAGATTAAAAATGTCCCTCTTTTCAGAGGGGTTTCTTTTTTTTATAGATAAAGGTGATAACAATAATGTCTGGAAATGTTGGATAAGGGGTTTGGATGTCAGTTATTTTTGTTTTAGTAACTATTGTGTTTTCGGTAGTATTTTAGGTTACAAAGTTTTGGTTGGATAAGAAACTGATGAGAAAAAGGAAGTAGAATTATTTAATTCATTCAGTTTGGATTACAGGATCGTGGCTTTGATTGTTCTAGAATATCAATAAGAATGGTCAGTACAGATTTCCTCACATTCATCTGTCTGAGGCAATTGCTAGTTTCCCGTATTTGGAAATCAAGTGTTTTGTTGTCATTTCAACTTGGCCATAAATTTTTAACTGCTGCCGACAGAATAATAACAAAAAACTATTTTTTGGATTTTAATCCCGCCAGGCTAAAGATAAAAACTGCCAGATACATCACAAAACCGTATATGCATACCGGTAGGCCCAGCAGATAAGAACAGCTGCCTAGAGGACAAGCTTTCTTGATCAGTTCACCATATGATAGATATCCTGAAAATAACAGGCCGGCAACAGATATTCCCAAAATAATTTTTAGTGTTAGGTCTTTGTTCATAATCAAGAATGGTATTATTATTAGTATTTAAATTTTTACTCTGGAGCGATTGAGTTTAATGAGTCAGGTGCTTCGTGAATTGAACTTAACGATGTTAAGTTGTGGGGGCTTTATGCCCCCAGCAATCTTGCCATGGGCAAGATTGAAGTTTGATGGAGGCGACGCCACGAACCGATCAGTTTATAGTGAGATTATGTTTTAGTAAGAAAATGGCAGAAAAGCTTATATAGTCATTGTATATACTATGACTATATGGCAACGCAGATGATAACTGTCAAGTTGGACGATAGTTTTTTGGAAGATGTAGACCAAGTTGTTAAGAGTAAAGGCTATCAAAATAG
>JAHJDB010000074.1 GCA_018812765.1 Nanobdellota archaeon | reverse complement strand
TTAAGAATTAAAATTATTAACAATTAAAAATACTAACAATTAAACATATTAAGAATTAAAAAGTATTAAGATTTCTTGAATTCTCCTGCAAGATCAATCAGATCAACATGACCTAGGAACAAGCTTCTACAACAGTATCTTTCTAGACCTAAAGAGTCCATCACTTTCTTTGGATCTTCTCCTTTTGTGACTCTCTCTTTATACTCTTCCCAAAGATGGGCTACTGGTTTCCCGCATGAGAAGCATCTTATTGGTATAATCATTTTTAATATAACCTCATCTGTAAGATTTCTGCCTTTTAGCTCTTGCTTTTGAATCGTTAGGCTTACAAGCTTCTTTTCTTCTGATGTCTGCAACAAGAAGCAATCGATCATAAGAATCAAACGTTTTTTTAAGTTTAGGTTCATGCTCAACCAAGGCTCTAGCAATCGCTAACCTGATGGCATCTGCCTGGCCGTTCACTCCGCCGCCGTTTACAGTGATATTAAAATCAACTTTTTTAGCTATCTCTTCAGCTAACAATAACGGCTCAGAAATCCTGTGTCTCAAGATATCAGTGCTGAAATTGTTTAAATTTATTCCATTAATTTTAATAATTCCTTTTCCTGGGCTTAGCGTAGCTCTAACTACAGCTCTTTTCCTCTTACCTTTTGTTTGAATAAGTTTATTTGTCATTATACTTTCCCGCCTAATTGTTTACATATTTCTCCTACTGTCATATAATTCAAGGTAGGTAGTTTCTTATAAGAAGAATCCTTCAGAGTGATCATCTCTTGACTAGCAAGCTCTTCTGGAACTCCAATATAACACATAACCTGTCTGAATGCTTCTCTTCCTCTTGTAAATTTCCAGGGAAGCATGCCTCTGATACATCTTCTTACAAATCGATCCGGCAATCGGGAAAATTTTGCACTTTTTAAAGGATAACCTTTTCTTAAACGCTTGGTTTTTTCATTTTCAAGAGTATTAGTTTTCTTACCACTGACCATTACTTTATCACAATTTACGACTTTGACTTCTTCACCTAGTAAAACGTCTTTAGCTGCTCTTGCAGCCAGTCTTCCTAAGATCATTCCTTCGCCGTTGTATACTTTCATCCTAATATCCTCACATTTTTTCCGTCAGGATTATTTAATAATAATTCTTTTATTGAGAAGGTTCTACCTTTTGCAGCTAGAATTTTTTCCTTTGCACCTGAAGAAAAGTTTAAAGCAGCAACGTCAACTTTTTTAGTTAAGTCTCCCACATTTAATACTTTACCTGGTACGACGACGGTTTCACCGTCTTTAGCGTATTTGTTAATTTTGTAAACATTAACGGTCCTTCTTTGTCGAGATGGTTTTCTTAGATCAACCATGATCCTTTTCCAGAATTTACTATCTCCTGAAATCCGTTCTAGTTCAGCTAGTAACTGTTGCAATTGATAGTTTGTTGGACCGGTTCTTTTCATTTTCTTATAACTGTGCTTCCAATTCTTCAGCTTTTTTAACTAAGATCTCGGCACTTTTGCTTAATATTTCTCTGCAGGACAGTTGTCCCCAACTTTCTAGATTAAAAATAAATTTATCCGTATAATCAACAGTGATTCCTTCATCAGCTTCAGCATAAAGGTCTAGTAATTTACTCTCATAAACTTTATCGTTTACTAATTCGACTGTGTTTCCTTTGACTTTAAATAATCCGTCGGTACATAACTCAGCAATTTTTGCGGGGTTTTTCACTTTTCCGACTTTAACAACCGGCTCTTTCTTGTAAAAAGCCAAGCCCGGAGTCCATTTGGTGTGAACCTTGCCTTGTCCCATGACTGCAGTCATCACTAAATCAACTTTTTGTTTTGATAATAATTTTACGATAGGCGTTTCTTCAAAGACAAAAGTACATTTTGGGTCTGCACT
The DNA here is from genome assembly GCA_018812765.1 of Nanobdellota archaeon. Taxonomy (GTDB): domain Archaea; phylum Nanobdellota; class Nanobdellia; order Woesearchaeales; family GW2011-AR9; genus JAHJDB01. The sequence continues at coordinate 2,306 of JAHJDB010000074.1, read as the reverse complement.
TTCTGCTTCTTTGGCATAAACATATCCTTTTTTACTTGATTTTAATTTTAACTGTAAAGTACAGGAAGCGCTTTTTTCTTTTACTTCATCTTCATTAAGAGGCAGTCGGTAACTTTTCAGATCTGTCTTGATAGGCATTAATCCTAGACGAAGTGCTAACATTTCGTCATAAAGAGCAGAACTGTTATCCTTGACCTCAACATCTTCTATTGCTAAGGTGGGAACCTCTTCAATGATAAGTCTTCTGATCGTATTAGCAAATACTTCATCGCATCCGCTTAACAAGAAAGATAACTTGTTGTTTTTCTTCTCTTCCTTAATTTTTTCACATTTCATGTTCTGAATATTATCGATTATATCCCTGTTTAAATCTCTAAACCCGTCTGCCCCTTCTACCGCCTTTAGCTCTACAGCCGTTGTGCGGTTCAGGTGTGACTTCTTCAATTTTACCGATTCTAAGCCCGGTTCTTGATAAAGCCCTGATTGCTGCTTGTGCTCCAGGACCAGTATTCTTTGGACCGTTATGTCCGCCTTTAGCTCTAACGTTAATGAACAATCCGCTGATCCCTTTATCTTTACAGATCTCTGAAACTTTTTTTGCTGCTCCCATCGCAGCAGTAGGAGAACTTTCTAATCGGTCAGATTTTACCATCTGTCCGCCGCTGGATCTGGCAATCGTTTCAGTACCAGTGATGTCAGTAACGGTGATAATAGTATTATTGTAAGAGGAATAGATATGAGCAATACCCCACCTGATGTTTTGGTTATAATTCCTCATCGGTGCTGATCTTGGTCCTGCACTTCTTTCCCAATTTCTAGTTTTTGGACTAGAATCTTCTTTTTTCATTCTTCTTTAACCTCTTCAATAGGTTCTTCAACATCTTCAGTTGATAATAATTCTTCATCCGTAAGTTCTTCTTCAGCTAGTTCTTTACTAATGGGGGTAATAGAAGTATTTTCCTTGTCTTTTTTAACTTCTTCTTTCACTTTTTCTTCTACTTTTTTTACTTCTCTGACTCTTTCTGGATGGTCTTCGTTTGAGAGAGAAGATTTTTCCTTAAAAGAAACTAAATTTTCTTCTTCGACAGACATTAAATAAGAAGGCATGGAGATCTCTTTGTCTTTAACCATGATGTGTCTGTGAACAATAAACTGTCTTGCTTGACTCATGGTTCTTGCCAAGCCTTTTCTATAAACGATGCTTTGAAGTCTTCTTTCAAGTACATCTTTAAGCTGTAAGCCTAAAATCTGTTCAATGTCTGCTCCAGCAGGCAAAAGGCCTAAGTGCTGCATTTTTGTAAGAACTTGTGCTTTTTCTTTTTCTCCTTGAGTTGTCTTTTTAGCAATAAGTTTTTTGGCAATGTTCTTATATTTTTTTAAAAAAGAGTTAACGATAAAAATTTCTTTCTTAATTTTTAAGGCGTATTCAGCAGTAATTAACCGTTCTGATTCAATATTATCCTTGTTCCAAGGATGCATCGGTGTTGAGTACTTTTTCTTAAGTTTTTTAGGATCGCCCATTCTTCATAACCTTATTTTTTAGCAGGAGCTGCTTTTTTCTTAACTCCTACTACTTTACCTTTACTCTTCCTGAAATTTGATCTGGTTCTTTGACCTCTTACTGGAAGACCTTTTTGATGTCTCATACCACGAAGGGTTTTTATCTTTTTGAGACGTTTTAGATCGTTTTCTACCACAAAATTTAATGTGCCTGTTAAGAAATGTTTATCTTTGCCAGTCTCATAATCTTTTCTTCTGTTGAAGAACCAGGTAGGAACTCCAAATTTTTCAGGATCTGAGATTGCTTCATTAAGCACTTTAATCTCTTCGTTACTTAAAGTACCGGTTTTTTGAGTTTTTTTAATCTTAGTAACAGCACATAGAACATCAGCATAATTGATACCAACACCCTTAACATTAGTTAAGGCGATTCTGATCTGTTTCTCTCCTGGTACGTCTACGTTAGCAATCCTGACGATGTGTTTATAATTTTCAGGGAGTTTTCCTTTTTCTGCCATTTTAAATTCTTGATTGTTTTTATCTGTTATTTTTGTTGTTTCCGAGAATTAACTATTATTTCACATAATAGTCCTATGCGCGTTAACTCGGACTGAATAGGGTCTGTTATTAGGGGTTATTTATAAAAGTTTCTAAAATTTTGGGAACTGTATAATTCGGTAATTAGTTGTCACTTCTAGAGTATATAGGTCATTTATAAAATTTTTAAATGAAACACCAGCCAGATACAATTTTCATTTGTCAACTAATTTCCACATTGAAACCTTTATCTACGACGATAAAGCGTA
>JAHJDB010000073.1 GCA_018812765.1 Nanobdellota archaeon | reverse complement strand
GGCGGTTGTGCAGTAACGGTTGGTTACAATGAGTTCTCAACTGTTCAGAATTACATTGATAATCAGCAAACACATCACGGGATAGCTTAACAATACAACAAGGATACCCCATCCTTTAGGGTGGGGAGGATGTCATTTATATTTATATTTTCTCTTTGATTTGGTCTCTAATTTTTAGAAGGGTGTCAAGAGGTATTTTTCTTTTAGGATAAGGTGCATAATTTCCTTTTGGATTAGGATCTTCGAAAGTAATTTCATAGAAATTCCTCGGCGAATTATATCTGGGAATTAGATGAGCATGTAAATGAGGGGCTTCATTACCCAAGATTGCTAGATTAGGTCTATCGTGCTGAAATAATTGATTAACAGCTCGATCCCAGGCAGGGATTATGTCTCCAAACAATTCTAACAGCTCGCCGCTCTTGATACCGGTTATTTTATCAGCAGATTCCCTTTTAGCCCAAGCATAACATCGTCCAAGATAAGGGTATTGATTAATATGCAAAAATAAATCCCATAAATCATATTCTTTAACTTTAAATTGTTCGTAATCCATTTTATCTATAAATCATTTTTTAATATATTCAACCAATTCAAATTCCGGGTAATCCTTTAAAAGTTTTTTGTCCCAATCCTCTTCTTCAAATTCGGGAAAATAAGCATTACCGGAATAATTCTTTTTGATCAGAGAAAGATACATCCGCTCAACTAAAGGCAAACTCTGTTCATAGATTGCGGCTCCACCGATAATAAAAATCTCTTTCTGATATGATTCAGCAAGACTGATTGCTTCTTCAATGCTTCTACAGACAGATATTCCTTCCGTCGGGGGGAGAGTATTGCTTACAACAATATTCTGGCGGTTAGGCAAGGGACGTACAGAAGCAGGGAGGCCATCATAAGTTTTTCGGCCCATGATAACCGTATTGTTTTCTGTCAACCTTTTGAAATTTTTTAAATCTTCAGGGATATGCCAAGGTAAACTGTTGTTGTTCCCGATGACTCTTTCTGTAGTCATTGCCGCAATGATATTTTTCATTTTCTTTCTATTAATAGGGCTGATTCTTTCCAGTATTTTTAGACAGCAATCGGCGCTTTTATGGGGGGATAAGGATCATAATCAATAAGCTTAAAATCTTCGTATCTAAATTGAAAGAGATCTTTTACAGCCGGATTTAATTCCATCTTTGGCAATGGTTTAGGCTCTCTGGAAAGTTGTTCCTGAACCTGTTGCAGGTGATTATCGTAGATATGCAGATCTCCAAAAGTATGGATGAATTCTCCTAGTTTTAGGTTTGTTACCTGAGCGACCATCATCGTCAACAAAGAATAAGAAGCGATATTGAAAGGGACGCCCAAGAAGACGTCTGCGCTCCTTTGATATAGCTGGCAGGAAAGTTTTTCTTCCGCAACGTTAAATTGAAACAGCAAGTGGCAAGGAGGCAAAACCATCTCTTCTAGGTCCCCGACGTTCCAAGCCGAGATGATATGTCTTCTAGAGTTGGGGTTATCTTTAATATTTTGCACTAATTGCGATAATTGGTCGATTTGTTGATTCTGTCTTGTCTCCCAGGAACGCCATTGTTTACCATAGATCGGCCCTAGGTTACCATTCTTGTCAGCCCAAGGATCCCAAAATCTTACTCCCTTCTCCTGAAGATATTTAACGTTAGTGTCTCCTTGCAAAAACCAGAGCAGTTCGTGGATAATCCCTTTGGTAAACAGTTTTTTGGTCGTCAATAAAGGAAAACCTTCGGAAAGATCATACCTGTTTTGATAGCCAAAAACGCTAATTGTTCCAATACCGGTACGGTCTTCTTTTTTTACACCTTTACTAAGAATGTGTTCTAACATCTCTAGATACTGTTTCATCTGACCACCCCGGTCAGTAAAAGAAGAAGTTGATTTAAATAAATTGTGGTTAAGCAAAAGATAATAAAAGTTGGTAACTAAGACTAGTTAAAACTAGTCTGGGATAATCTAAAAAATATAGCTGAAAATAATATTCAAAAGAACAGTTTTGCTAATAAAGGATAGAACAGGTTTAACAACAAGATCAACAAAAACAATAAACTGATCTGCCGGTATCTTTTTTCTCCGTTTACAGGCCCTTTAAGCTTATGTAAAAATACTTGGGCCATCCTGCCGCCGTCTACGATCGGCAAGGGAAGTAAATTAAAGAGACCAATACCTAAACTTAGGATGAAAAGCCACCTCATGAAACCGGCCAGCCAGCCAATCGAGACATAAACAGCTTTCCAAACTCCGCGAGAATATTTTTCTTTCACTTCAAATTCATTATGGATATCTTGGATCCCTAAGTAAGGTTTTTCAAGGTTGTCAGGATTTTTTCCTAAAATCAGAGAATATTCTTTTTCGACAGTCTTAATCGTGATTTTATCTCCCGGTCGATAGAAAGATAATTCTTCTGCAAAGTCCTGGAACTGAACAGTATCTTTTCCTTCAATTCCTGTGATTAAGGTGCCGGGAAGGATTCCTGCTTTAGCAAAAGGCAGGGAAGGATCAACATAATTATCAAAAGTAAATCCGGTAGAAATTACCATCGATTCTTGTAAAGGGGCGAAAGCTAAAGTAAGCAAAAGCAAAGCGACAATTCCCAGTAAGATATTAGAAAATGCTCCCGCGGCCAAAACAGAGTATTGTTTGATGTCAGATTCTTTTCTTAATTTCTTTTCGTTCGGTTCAACAAAAGCCCCCAAGATGGGACCGAAAAAAGCGATCCCGGTATTTTTAACTTCAATCTTATGAGCTCTAGCAACAATACCATGGGAAAACTCGTGCACTAGGGCAATGATGAAGATAGCCAAAAGCCAATACCAAAAAGGAAGCACTCCTAATCCCGGTACATTAACTCCCGGCAAGACTAAAGAAACCCCCGAAACTGCTTGCGGCTGCATGATTAAAGTATACAAGTTTTTTATCAGGATATAAGAAATGAATACTAAACCAACATAGCCGGCACCTACCCCAATATAACCTAAAAGGATGATCCATTCCCTGAATTTTTGAGCATACTTGTCCATCCATTTTAAGCCCCATTTCATCCGGTAAAGAAATATCACTTTAGCCTGAACTTCTAGTTTTTTTCTTTTTAAGAAGAGGAAAGAAGCTACGAATAAATAAAAGAGGATGATAAATTTATATCTCAATAAGAAACTTAATATTTCAACCATAACTTTTAATTAAAATTTTGGGATATTTATATGTTTGGGTTTAAGGAGGGATTAAAAATTAAAAAAAGATATTAAACTTAAAAATTAAACTTAAAAATATTAAATAAACAGAATTTATGATTAAAAAAATTAAAGAAAAAATCTTAGAAAACTCTATTTCTTCCTTTTAGGTCTTAACTTAAGAGATTTACAGCTTCTACACTTAATCTTCCCTTGGCTAACCTTTAAACTAGGTGCTCTAACTTTTGCTTTACAGTCTTTACAGACAAAAATGTTAGTCTGATTTCTTTTTATCGCTTCTTCAAATTTAGTTGCCATATTATATTTCCTTTTTTATTTCTTTTTTATTATATTTATGTTTGATGAATAGCTATTGTTTTACTTGTTTCATAACATTAGTGCCCATGATTACCCAGTAAAGCACTTCTGAACCTTCTTTAACTTCAGCTTTTAATTCTTCTGGGATTTCCATCTCAAAAGTTTCGAATGAATCTGTATCCATCACACTCGCTTTGTTGCCCGAGACAGAAAGAACCTGAGCGTTTTTCTTCTCGATAATCGGAGCTTCAACTTTGTCATGGCCAGGCATGACTAATTGTCTTTTTTTATCATCAAGTATTCCTACAGCCATCATGTTTACTTTAGCGTGACCGTGTTTACCTGGTCTTGAAGTTGCTGTATCGGTGATCTTACAAGGAGCACCATCAATTATGATTGTATCGCCTTTCTTTAAAGTTCCAACGCTGACTAACTTTTTTTCATACATTTCTTAAAACCCTCCCAGTTATTTACGTTCTTGATCAGTGTTTATCGGCAAGATGAATATCTTTTTCAGTGATTGTCTTCCTGCCAGCATGTTCCGCTAGCCTTTTAGCTTCAGCAGAAAGCTCTTTAGCCTTTTGCTCTAAAAGATTAGCTAAAGCCACTTTAGCATCATCAGATACTCTTAAGGCACCTGCCTCACGCATGATCTTGTCCATTGCATTATGGGACAGAAATCCCTTTTTAGCCATAAATAAGAAATATTGGGAGTTATTTTTAAATCTATCGCTGAAAGAAGGGTTTTTAAGCTTGGTTGGGATTTTTGGGCTCTTCTTTAGGCTCCTCTTCTTTAGAAACATAATTCCATAAACAATAATCTTCATCTTCAGAAATGAACCGATGATGTAAGATAAAGGTTCCTTTAGGAAAATCATAAACCGGTTTTAATACTCCTTCTCCATCGCAATAATAACCACAAGTAATTCCTTTGACACCTTGTTTTTGTAACCATCTATATTGTTCTGTAAGCTTAGCCATAATCGGGCTTTTAGTGTTAATCTCAAACACATAATAATGAGCTTCAGGTTCAGAATCTATTAAAATAAAAATTTCGTCTTCAATTTTATAGATATCTTTTACTAGATTATCCCGTTGTTCTGTTGGATTGTAATAAACTGTTAATCTTTTTAGATGACAAGCAGCCCATTTTCTTAAGATAGTTTCAAGGTTCTCTCTTTTTTCTTCTTTTTCCATCTTTTTTCAAAATAGTTTCTTCTTAAAACAGCATCTTAAAGTTTTATCCTAACATGAATCTCCAAAAGTTTTCTTTTTTATTTTTTTGTTTCTGTTCCTTCCTTTTATTTCCTTTCTTAGATCTAATAATATCTTCAATCTTCTTTTCAATCTCATTTTGTTGAGGATACTTGGATTCGTCTTCTCGAAAAGCCCGGGTATGAAAAGAGCTTCTTCCGTTTTTATGTTTAAATTTATGATATTTATGCAATAATTCGTGATACATCAAGTAATCTAAGACTTCTTCTTCAGCATCACAGAAAATTGAAGAAACAGTGACCGCATCTTCATGAAAATTGTAAGAAGCAAGTTTTCGATAAGCTCTCGAACCCCAGATAAGGTTGGGCTTTTCTAAAGAATCGGAAAAGAATACATTATTGACTCTTGTAAAAGAAGAATTTAGTACCGGATCATCTTTAGTTTTAGGAGTTAAAGTGGGGATGTTCTTGATGAAGTTGTTGTAAAGTTCGATGTTAACGGTGTTTTTTTTATTTTTTTTCTTAAAGACTTTTAATAGCAGATGCTGGATCAAGCCGATCTTTATCTCATCATCAATATCTTTCCATTGTAGGTTAAGATTTATCTTTATTCGGTTATAAGAATAGGAGATATTAGCATTAAAATTACTTAAGCGCCGATTATATTCCATGTCGGTAAGATAAGAGAATTCCTTTTCGGGAAATAGTCTTTGATAGGATTCCTGGATGAGGTTCACACGATTCATTTAAAGAGAGAAGAATTGCTGTTTTATAAGAATTGTTGAATTAATTTGATCTTTTTTGTTTTACTATTTTTTTATTGGCCTATCTTTTACCGATTTAATCATTCAATCTCAAATCTCAGAATGGAAGCAATTCCCCCCAACTCTTTTAATTGGGTTCCTTCTCTGGTTTCTGTAGAAATAATCTTAACAACCGAGCCCCCAGCCTGAGCTTTCTCTTCCAGTTCAAAAATTTTATCTTCAGGAAGATTCTCAGAAATCAGAAGAATGTCAATGGCGTTCATCTCCAAAGCTTTTAAGGTCTCTTTCTCTCCGTAAGTGACCTTTTTTGGGTTTTCTAACATCTTCTTAAAAAAATCTTGGACCGCTTTCTTTTCTATAGCAACTTCTTCTTCTGCCAATAAGTCTTCAGATTTTTCTAATAGCTCTTGCAGGCCAAAGTCTCCGGTGTAAGAAAGGTCTTTAGTACCGATGATTTTTTTCTTTACATCCCCAGTTAAATAATCTTTATTCATGAAATCGTTGATGGTAGTTCCTGGACCACCAAGGATGATTCCTTTAAGATTATTTCCTAAAGGAAGAAATTGATTTTTCATGTATTCGGCTATCTTCTTGAAATGTTCTTTACAGGCTCCTTCTCTTAGACGGGCGAATCTCTGTGCTGAATTATGCACAATTACACCATTGGCAATAAAGTTTTGTTTTCCTACAGAAATGTCAACCATTTCAACATTTTCATTGCTTATTTTTATTGAATCAATTTTAATTGGCAATAATGGTTGGTTGTAAATCTTTTCAAGTTCATTTCTTAACTTTAAATCTTTTACATTTTTAATTATAGATTTTTTAAAAATTTCTTTACTCATCATTCTTTCATTTCTAAAGAAACCGTTGACTCTTGGAAATAGTTCTAAATTATGTCCTGCTTTTTCTATAATCTCTCTTATTTTTTGTCCAGGTAATAAAATTTTCCGGACATTACTTTTTATAGTTTTATTTTCAATGGAATTGTTTAATTTTTCCTGTTTTTTATTACAGGTAAATCCAATTTCTTCCCTATATTTTTCTAAAGATTCTTTTTCGGTGATATCAACAGTGAATCTTGGATTATTACTATATCTATTTCTTTTATTATCATATTCGTGCAAAGAAGAGATTATTCCAAATCTTAACAAAGCCATTTGAATTTGCTGAGCTAATACCTTGTTGTTAATGCCAATAGCCACTTGTTTTCTTGTTGAGGTATATCCCTCTGCATCAAATAAACCTTTTAGAAACGCCGCAATCACCTTATTGTGAGACTTTAATATTTTTTCAGGGATAGTTGAATCTAAAGCTTTTTTTATTTCGGGGAATTCATTTTGAATTAACCTAACTAAAGGTCTGCTTGTAAACTTTATTTGATGGTAATTTTTAGATTCTCTGAACTTATAACTTGAATTTATATGAAAATATTTGTCAAATTTTTTTTTATAATCTAAAGCAACTTGTTTATCCTGTTCAAAGAAAGTAATTCTATCTCTTTCAATACAACCATCACCCATTAAATAACCTAGAAATTGGGCAAGTTTTTCTTCAACTAAAACTGGAAGTTTAATTATCTTGTAAAGGTAAGGAGAGGTGTAATTATTGAGAAAATCGTAAAAATCGATTCCAAGTGCTACACAAAGGTTTTGTAATGGCACCCTATTAGCATTTAGTTTTCCGATTTCATAAGAAGAAATTGTTGTTTGAGTGGTGTCTATCATTTTTGCAAGTTCTTTTTGCAATAAACATTTCTTTTCTCTCTTTTTCTTAAGTAATTCTTGACCATTTTTATTTATAATAAATGAGTTATAATATTGAATTGCTTTTATTGTCTGAAATTCTTCCTTTGTGTTAATAACTTCTGGCATAATTAAATAGTCTCCTTTTTTAAGATCTTCAGCAGGTTTTTCTTTAATTCCGTTGTTGGTTCTTACAAAAAAGATATGGTCTTTAGACGCTTGAACTTCTAAACGAGGATATTTTGTTACAATTTTGTAAATTTGAGATTTCTTTACATCCCATCTATCTGTAATTGGGGAGTCTGAAAGTGAAAAATCGTTCATAATCATACTCTTGAGAACCAGGGGGTTATGCGAATTTTTTATCTGAAGAATATCACCATTAAAAGATTGGATTAAAGTTTCTTTTACAAGACACTGCCCACCAGCCCGGAACTTTCCAGGGACTTCTGAATGAGTCTTCTGTAAGGGGATGACGGTCTTACCTTTTAACAGAGCGATGTTAGCATCTCTTCTGTCAAGGACGACTAAACCATAAACTTGATGTTCGATGATGATATCTTCAAGTATGTCAGTCACAAAATTTTTGTCACAGCGGTAAATCCGGACATTTAAGGGAACCGGCGGTTCAAAGCTCCAAACTCTTAGGTCTTGTTTACCCTCTGTCGCTGCAACGTTTCCTGAAAAAACTGCTAAGCCGTTCGGGGGAGTTTTCTCAATCGTTCTGAGGTGCTGGATCATTTTTTCTAAAGCGCCTTGGACATTTTTTCTGGTAGAAGCAGATTTGATGTTTGAAGCCGTACCTTGTTCTTCAGCCAGATGCTGGATAATCTTAATCATATCATAACCAGCAGGGATATAGACAGTCACAAATTCAGTGTGTGGAGCCTTATGGCTCTTTAAATCCTTGATGGTCTTTTTTAAGTGCAGTTTTTCAGATGCGGTCAAAGCCATAAAGTAAAAATATCTTAATTGGTTTATAAATATTGGTGAAAAATATGTTCCATAATAGTTATAAATGGGAACGATACCCCTCAAAACATGAGTTTTCTAGATGATTTACTGGAATTTAAGGAACCTTTGGATAAAGGCACTAAATTGTATCTGCCAGGATGGAAAGAAAAATCATTTTTTAGAAAAGGGCGGGAATTTTTCACTGGAAAAAAAGAGCCCGATGAATATAGAAGTCATCTGACAAAAGGAAATTTAAGGTTAATCCTTCCTCACAATCGGAATAAGACCGTTTATCAGGCCAGTCATAAAAATGTTCTTGATAAAGATCTCTTTTTCAGAAGCAAGAAGTGGAACGGAAAAATTGATTTAGGCCATGGTTTTAATCTGGAGGAGACCATAGAAAAAATGAATGAGGATAATAAGATAATCCTGGGAAGTAAAATCAAGAAAACAGTTTATTCTGAAGAATTAAACTTAGGTGTAAATATCTATGTCTCTTATTCTGTATCTTTACCTTTACTTCCTTCTGAATCAGAAAGAATAGAGATTTATCACCTGTCATTAAAGTCAGAATTCACCAACTTGAAAAAGGGAGATATAAGAGAAATTTCTGTGGAGGTTTTTCGAGATCAGAATTCTAAGTTTGGCATGGGAAAAGGGCCGGAAATCATCACCAACATAGATATCTATCCTGAGATTCCTGAAGAAAGTATCGTCGATTATGATCAGACTTTAGGGAATATGGTAACTATCCTGAATAAGAATATTTCTTCTGAGCAGATGATTGTCTTGTTCAATGCAGATTATTTAGAAACAGTTTTATTGCATTAACGAAGATTATATTCCTGATTATTACCTTAACTGGTATTTACTACCATCAAAAAAAACATAAAAATAAAGAGCTTAAATGGGCCTTAAATCCCTTTAAGCCTTTTTTTAACCTGATTAAAAATCTTCTCAAAAGTTATCTTCTTGGCAGTATCAATCGATAATAAGTTATGTTTTTTCTCTTTAGCTTCTATCAAACAGATCTGGAAAATTTCTGCATCTAGATTCTCTCTGATTTTTTTTGAAGAATATTTTCTTTTTTTCAGTCTTTTTTCTAATTCTTTTAAGTCTGAACAAGTCAGGACAATACATAAGTCAACAATCTTTTTTGATAATAGATGGGATATATGGGTGTCAATGATAAACCCTTTTTCTGATTTTTTTATTTTCTTTTTTACAAAGGAAGTAAACTTTTTCAGATTAATGTTGTAACATTGTTTAGAACGGTCATAACCGCCAGAAATCTCTTTGTAATGTTCATGTAAATCTAACCGCTCTAAACCTAACTTTTGAGATAATGACTTTGCCAAGGTGGATTTACCCACTCCGGGAGTTCCAGAAATAGCGATGATTGTTTTAAGCATGGTTCTTTTTCATCTTGTCTTTTTGACGGTTTTTTCGGTGATGGTGTTTCATGAAATGATTGACAAGATGTTTTTGGAGAACTGTTTCAAGAACTAAAATAATCAAGAACAGGCTGAAGGCGTAACAGACTAAAATCAGAACATCAATGATGATAGCATTGAAAGGAGAATTAAAAAAGAATATTTCTCTGATTATTTTTTCAGAAAGAACAAAGGGGTTGAAAAAGGTAATTTTTCTTAAGGTTTGAGAAACGCTTTCTAGAGGCAGGATTACGCCTGATAAAAACAAGAGAAAGCTTCCTAAAGAAATAGAGGCTAAAGTTCCTGTTTCTTCTGACTTGAAGATGTAACCTAAAGCCATCCCTAAGAAAGTGAAGACGGTAGCGGAAAGAAGCAAGATTAAAGCAAGGGGGATCATAGTTAAAAAACTGCTTTTCAAAAAGAACAAAGAGACTCCTAAAATTATAAATATCTGTACCAAGGTGATGATTATATTAGTCAGATAAGTGGCAAAAATAAAAGTAGCTTTTTGTACTGGCAGAAAATAGTTTCGGAAGAAAGCCGGACTATTTTTTTCCATCATCACTAAAGTGGTTCCTAATAATAAGGAAGAAAACATGATTACTAAAACTAAAAGCGCGGGAAACATAAAGTTAAGGTAAGTATTAGCTTGGCCAACCCGTTCTATTTTAGTGATTAAAGGAGAAGTGATCACTTCTGCTTCGGTTACTTTTTGTGATTCAAGATTTGTTTTAATACCCTCTAAACCAACTTGAACAGATTCAATCGCCGAAATGCTTTCTTTGATGCTTTGGGTGGTTGAGGTCAAACTGGCAGAAGCACTGCTGACAGCTTCAGAAGCTTTTGACAATTTGGTGGTACTAACTGTGAGATCTGCTTGTAATGAATCTATCAAATCGGAAACTTTATCGAAGCTGCCAACTCCAGTTCCATTGACTAAACTGACAATCTTATCAAGGTTATCGTCAGCATCATCAATCTTATCTTCAATGGCAGATTTTTCTGAACTACTAAGATTGGATTCATCAAGAGCGGTAAGAGCAGCGGCAAGATCGGTTTTACTTTTACCTATCTCTGTAGAAATATTGTTTTTAAAAATGGTCGTGACATTAGTATCATAATTAGAAGTTGGCCATTTTAAATCTAGGGCGGCAAGGCTTTTTTGAGCTGTTTCTGTCAAGCTAGAAGCAGAAGAACTTTTGTCATTTGCTGAGGCAAGCTTACCTTTTTCTTGAGTAACTTTTGTTTTTGCATCAATAAGTTTAGTGAGAATATTGCTGGCAAGATCTTCAGAGATTTCTTGTGATTTAAGATTGAATTTTTTCTGTAAGGTTTCTTGAATCATCCAAACTAAATTTACTTTACTAGGATCAACATAGAAAGTGATCTCTTTGGCTTGATTTTCTTCAATCTTAAGGTTGGAAGGAACATTGACGCAAGTGTGGACCACTCCCAACTTGATATCATCAACACATTTTTGTAAAGAGCCTTCATATTTGATGATTTGAAATTCTTGTTCTTGCAGAGATTCAATAAAAGATTCCACATCAGCAGTAAAAGAGTCAGAATAAACCCCAATATTTAGCCCGTATTTTGCAGAAGTGTTGTAGGATAAGCCCAGGATGAGGATAATCAACAAGGGAGCAAAGAAAATGATTAGGGCAGAACTTTTAGAACGAATCAGTAGTTTGAGGTTCTTTTTAATAAGCAGCCATAAGGATTTCATGGTTTTTATCAGCTCTTTTTTTTATTTTTTTAATCTGTTGAGTTTAAAGTGAGATTGATTAAACTTGGTCAAACTGAATTTTTTTAATGATCTTATTCTTTTTTCTTTACTTCTTCTTGTGTTATTGCTTCAAAGATTTCGTTGAGGGTAGGTTTACGAAAATCCATGTCATGAAGGTAAAGCTTCTCCTCTTCGATAATCTGGAGGATATTGCCAATGGAGCGGATAGTGTCGCTAGGATGAACAATAATGTTATTGCCTTGGTCAATAATCTTTTTAGCGGGAAATCTGCTGAGCATGGAAAGTATTTTTTCTTTATCACTTTCAAGAGTAAGATTGATGCTGAAGTGTTCTTTAAGGAAAGGTTTTTTTACATCTTCAAGCAAGCCGTGGCTTTTAACTGTACCATCATGGATGATGGCAATTTTAGTGCAGATCGTTTCCAGCATATTTAGATGGTGAGAAGCGATGACTAATGTTACACCTTGTTGATTTATCTGCTGTAAAAAATAGAGAATCTCTTTTTGTAATTTATAGTCTAAGTCATCAATTGGCTCGTCCAGGATCAAGATTTTTGGTTTATGCACCAAACTGCAGGAAATGTCTAGCCTTTTCTGCATCCCTCCAGATAAGTGTTCAGAAAGTTTATTACGATGGGAGTGGAGATTTGTTGCCTGCAGAAGAGCTTTAATATTGTTGACTGTAGTTTCTCTCTTTAAGCCGTAAAGTTGGCCGAAATGAAGCAGATTTTCGACAACAGTAAGCTTGGGATAAAAGGAACTGTGTTGAGGAGCAAAACCAATCAACTCCTTAACTTTGTGGAGTTTCTTGTTTATGTTAATAGGTTCTTCAGTTATTTTTGAAGTGTAAAGGACTTCTCCTTCAGAAGGTTCGATGAAGCCAGAAATCATATTAAGCAAAGTAGTTTTACCACTACCCGAATATCCTATAACTCCCAGAATGTCTCCTTCTTCAATAACCAGATTTACATCATCTAAAACTAAATCGTTCTTAAATCTCTTTCTAACCCCTTTTAGTTCAATTAATTTCACATTTTTTAAAATATATAAGAATTTATAAATGTTATGCGTAAAGGAGCTTAGTAGAAAAAGTCGTCGTCAGGGCCTAAAAGAAGTAAAATCTGCTGAACAAGACTTTAGTTATAGTTAAGTTCCGAGCTGGAATAATATTAAGAAGAGACTTTATTTTCTGATCAACCTTTTAGGCTCGGCAGATTTTACCGGCCAAGACAACTTTTTCTAAAGGATTGCGTAAAGGAAGAAACAGTCCTTACGGGAATCTGATAGGATACTTGTTGTTCAAAAGAAATTTAGAGGTACTTAAAAAGAATTATGTTTTACTTTAAGATTACTTTAAGATTGCTTTAAGAGTAGCACAATCTTTATATAGAAAACCTTAATTTAAAGCGGTATGAAGGAAAGCATAAAGGGAAAGATTAAGAAAATCTATGAGGAGAAGTATAAACTTTTACTGTTAATTCCCTGTTTTATTTTAATGCTGGCCTTAGCTCAAATCGGAACCCAGTATACTATGACTGGAGATTTTGTCAATAAAGGAATTTCTCTTAAAGGTGGTTCTACAATTACAATAAATAAGTTTGATTCTATAACTGTAAACGAATTAAAATCCTCTCTTACAGAACAGTTTCCTAAAGCAGACATTAATGTTAGGACTATAACTTCTGCAGGGAAAGTAGTAAGTATTGCTGTTGATTCTGATGCTCAAGAGAAAGAAGAAATTGATAATTTAGTGAGCGTCATCGAAAATAAAGCTGGTCTAAAGAAAGGAGATTACAATGTTGAAACGATGGGCTCTTCTTTAGGAGACAGCTTCTTCAAGCAGACAATGTTTGCTTTGTTAATCGCTTTCTTGTTGATGGGCATAGTGGTGTTGATTTATTTTAGATCTTTTGTGCCTAGTATAGCGGTGATGCTGGCTGCTTTTTCAGATATTGTCGTAACTTTAGCCGTATTTAATCTTACCGGTATTAAATTAAGTACAGCAGGAGTAGCGGCTTTTTTAATGTTGATTGGTTATTCAGTTGACACAGATATTGTTTTAAGTACGAGAGTGCTTAAACGTAAAGATGGTACGGTTATGGACCGGATTTATGGATCAATAAGCACCGGGATGACCATGACCTTAACAACTTTAGTAGCTGTTTCTATCACTCTTATTTTTGTGGAAAGTGAAGTGATTAAACAGATTATGGTTGTCTTGTTCATAGGTTTATTGGTTGATATGGTCATGACTTGGATTCAAAATGTTGGTATACTTAGATATTATTTAGAAAAGAAGACCAAAGCTTAAAAGAAAAATAAAAAATTTAAAAATTAATGTTAAAGAGTAAGGATAAAAAATGAAAGCAGACTTGAAAAAAGTATTCACTAACTGGAGAGTAATATTCTTAGTTCTCTTCCTTATTTTTTCAGTTATTGCTATTCAACCCCAAATTTTTGGCAATGAGGGTGTTACCATCAGAAGCGTGGAACAGAATTCTTCTGCAGCTTTAGCAGGAATAGGAAACCCGTCTCCAAAATCGACTCCCTTAGGGAAAGAAATGATCGTCTCTTTAAATGGGGTTAAGATTAGTTCTGTAGAAGATTATTTTGCTCAAACAAGCTCCTTGAAAGGAAATAGGACTTTTACTTTAGAAACAAATAAGGGAGCCTATAAAGTAACTACTCTTGCAGATGATAAAGGGCTTGTTGATGTTGGTCTTAGTGTTTATAATTCTCCTAGTTCAAATTTACGTAAGGGTCTTGATTTGGAAGGAGGAACAAGAGTCCTGTTAAAGCCGGTGGAAAAAGTTTCTGAAGATGATCTAGGAATAATCATCGATAACCTTCGAGAAAGACTGAATGTGTATGGTTTAAGCGACATAGTGGTAAGGGCTGCTTCTGATCTATCTGGAGACGATTTTATCTTAATAGAAATAGCCGGGGTAACAGAAGAAGAAATTAAAGAGCTGCTGGCAAAACAAGGAAAGTTTGAAGCTAAAGTAGGTAATGAGACGGTCTTCTTTGGCGGTAAAAAAGATATCACTTATGTTTGTAGAAGTGCTGACTGCTCAGGAATAGATCCCAGAAAGGGTTGTTTTAATTCTGGCAGCGGCAAAGTTTGTCCTTTCTTTTTTAGTATCACTTTAAGTCCAGAAGCTGCAGATAGGCAAGCTGAAGTGACTGACGGGTTAACAACTGTCACTGAAGATGGTCAATGTTATCTTAGCGATGATTTGACTTTATATCTAGATGATAAGGAAGTTGACACCTTGCGTATCGGCTGTGAATTAAAAGGCAGCGCAACCACCAACATCCAAATTTCCGGTTCAGGAGCAGGAGCTACCCAAGCAGAAGCGGTAACTAATTCCTTGCAAAACATGAAAAAATTACAGACAGTTTTGATAACTGGAAGTTTACCTGTAAAATTAGATGTTGTAAAAATGGATACCATCTCTCCCTCTTTAGGCAAGGAATTTTTAAGCAACGTGGCCTTAATCGGAGTGTTGGTTTTACTTTCTGTCACAGGAGTAATCTTTTTGAAATATCGGAAACTGAAGATTATCCTTCCAATTATTTCAACTTTAGTTTCAGAAGTAATACTTATTCTTGGTTTTGCTGCTTTAGTAGGATGGAACTTAGACTTAGCTGCTATTGCCGGAATTATTTTAGTTATAGGAACGGGAGTAGATCATCTTATTATTATTACAGACGAAACTCTGAAAGGAGATTTAGTCATCGATTGGAAAAAAAGAATAAAAAATGCTATGTTCATTGTTTTAGGGGCTTATTTCACCGTATTTGCAGGAATGATTCCCTTGTTCTGGGCAGGTGCCGGTTTATTGAAAGGTTTTGCCTTGACAACTTTAGCTGGAACTTCTTTTGGAGTGCTAATTGCCAGGCCGGCTTATGCAGCAATAATTGAAATTTTGCTGAAAGAGTAAACAAAAAAATCTTTAAATATAAATTTCAAAAAAGAGAATTATAATAAAGAATGATGAATTGGGAAGGTAAGAGAAGGTTCTTTAATTTAAACAATAACCAGAAAGGCGTCTTGTTCATGGTTCTTTGTTCTTTGTGTACATCTGCAGGGCAAATTTTTTGGAAAGCGGCTTCTACCAAAATAGATTTTTTTAATCCTTTAAGTTTTTTAAATTTTAATTTTTTGTTAGGTGGAGCAGTTTATGCCTTGGGAATGGGGTTGATGTTAATGGCTTTTAAGAAAGGTGATTTGAGTTTATTATATCCGATAGTAGCAATGAGTTATGTTTGGGTAAGTATAGCTTCACCTTTATTTTTTCCGTCCGATTCTATGAATTCATATAAATGGGTGGGAGTAATTGTAATCTTGTTTTCAGTCAGTTTGCTTGGTTTTGGAAGTTCTAGGATAGATTCTAAAAATCGAGACAATTTAAAGATTGATTTTAAGATTGAAGAAAAAAGTGAAAATAAGAGTGAAACCAAAAGTGAATATAAAAGTGAAAATAAGGAGATTAAAGAGGGTAATAAACATGATGAAATTAATCTTAATGAGAAAGAATTTGAAAGTAAAAAAAGCAGCACCAAGGTGAAAAATGGTTAGTGTTATTTCTTTATCCTTGATTGTCCTGGGAACGTTTATCGGAGCTTGTGCCACCTTTATAATCAAGAAAGCGACAGACAAGTATCAGCTCAAAAAACTATTGTTAAGCTCTTCATTGTGGGGTGGTCTTTTCATCTACGTCCTTTCTGTTCTGCTTTATATCTATGTCTTAAGGACAGAAGAGCTCAGTGTGGTTTATCCCCTGGTGGCCACATCTTATATCTGGACAACTTTTTTTTCAGTTAGATTCTTAGGAGAGAAGATGGATAATTGGAAATGGGCAGCCCTTATCGGGATAATTTTAGGGATTGTATTTATTGGCTTAGGAAGTTGATAGGTTTAAATTCATCAAAATAACTTAAAAAATAAGGATCTTATTACCATTTAAAGTTCTTTTAAGTTTTTTTAAGGTTCTCAGGACTTAGTTAAGAGGGGTTTAAATTTTATAATTATCTACAAGAGCAGAATATTTAAATAATCTTTTAAATTATCATAGTTCATGACCAAGTTTGTTGCTTTAGTCTCAGGAAAAGGAGGAGTAGGCAAAACTACCGCTACACTTAATGTAGGTCAGGCTTTAGTTAATCTAGGCAAGGATGTAGTTCTTGTTGATGCAAATATTGTAACTCCTAATCTTGCGATTCAATTAGGTTTTATGAACCCTGAAGGAACACTTAATAAGTTCTTAAGAAAAGAAAAGGAGATTAAAGAGATAACTTATCTTCATGAGAGCGGAATATCCTTGATACCTTCTTCACCTTCTTATGAGGAGTTTCAAAAGACCAATCCTCAGAAAATTTTTAAACTATTTGAACATCTTGATGAGAAGTTAGATTTTGTGTTAATAGATTCTCCCAGCGGTTTAGGTTATGATATCCATCAGATCTTGAAGAATACTGATGAAGTTTTAGTCGTGGTAACACCGACCATGACTTCAGTAGTAGATGCTCTTAAAACCATACAGCTGGCAAAAGCTAATAATAATACTATTGCTGGAATCATCTTAAACATGACTCATGGAGGGAGAAATGAGCTGACTTCAGCAGAAGTAGAAAACATTTTGGGGCATCCGATTTTAGCTAATATCAAGAATTGTCGTAAAGTAAGAAAAGCTGCACATAGACAATTGCCTTTAAATTATATCTATCCCCGGTCAAGAACAGCTAAGGAGTTTAATAAAATTGCTCGGCATCTGACGATGGATTATAAAAACTAAGTTATTGAAACCTAATTATTAAAATTTTAGTTTCATTTCAACGAGAATATTAACATGGAAAAAAAGAGGAGATCAGAACTTTTAAATAAAGGATGGGAAGAAAGCGAAATAAAGAGAGCTGAAGCAATTCTCGAGAAAGAGGAACATCATGATGTTTTTTTCTCTAAGATGGTTTTTTGGAGCGCCGCTTTAGTCATCATTTTTGCCAACCTTTTAATCTCTTTAATCTTGATCCCGTTTATAGTGGTTTTTGATAATTTATTTCTTTACATCATCGTCGTATTACTAGCCGCGACGGTGGGATTTTTGTATAATTTTTTAATAACTGATATCGGTCATTTGGAGAAGAAACACCATATCATAGCAGGGATTATAACTCCTCTGTTGGCTTTAGGGAACATGATTGTGATGGTTCTTGTTTCTAATCGTTTTATTGAAAAATCTAATGTCATCAAGAATCAGCCGCATAATCCCTATCTTCTAGCAGTATTCTTTGGGGTTGCTTTTATCCTTCCGTATTTAATTGATAGATTAAGGAAATTTTTAAGAAATAAATAAAGTCTTGAGAATCAGGTTTTTTAAATTCTAATCTTCTTCTTGGAACCCTTCTATCAATTTACGAGAGTAAAGAAGAAATTTGTGAAGAAATTTTTCACAATTAACTAAGTGGTCTATTTCAATCTCAATAGTGTTATCTTCTCGGTCTATAATTAAAGTGACGTGCCTTCTAAATTCTTGACGTTTTTGATAAGGAGCTTTAAGGACGGCACGTAAAAAAGAATAAAAAACAAGGTTTTTTTGAATGTTTGGATCTTCAGAGTACAATTCTCCGAATTTTTTTCCTCTTAAAGCAGGGCTTTTAGGTAAGGAGTCTAGTTTTCCTTCTTCTTTAGCTTTTTCTAAAAAGGCTTCAATAATCAAATCATAAGTGCTGACCATGCGGTTAAGAGCATTTACAATAACGTCCACAGTACGGGTGTATTTTAAGCTGACATAAATAATGTGTTCTAACCGTTTAAGTTCTTCTCGGGCCTCTAAAAGATATTCATCCATAATAGTTTAAATTCCTCACTGAAAAATGAAAAACAAAAGGGAAAAATAGTCTATCTTTTTATTCTTTTCTATTTTTCTTAAGCTTTTTTTTCTAAATAGGAGCAAGGATTTTTTCCATCACTTCTAAAAATTGTTTAGTTTGCTTCAGAAATAAGGCAACATCGGCTGCGGAGAGGATTTTTAGTTCATATTCTTCACCACAAAAAACATGTTTGTCACCTCTTTTGAATTCTACGGGGCTTTTTTTATGTAAGGTAACAAGCTCTCTGATTTTAATGATAAAAGGTAGATATTTTTCAGTAAGGTCATGTTTATTGATTACTCTAGAACGAAACAGGTCTAGCTTGTAATTAAGAGTGCTTTTATCAGAAGAGTTGAATTTAGGGATTTCATGAATAAGGATAGCGTCAAGAGCATGTTCCAAAGAAGAATTTAAGTTATGGATTATTCCTATTAATAATCGAGAGTCTTTAATCAGAAGAAGGGTAGAATTTAACAGATGTTCAGCAATTTGGTACTGCCTTAAAGCTTGATCTTGATGTTCTTGAAGAGGATCCATAAAAAGTTGAATTAAAATGAGTATAAAAACTTATAGTTTTAATCGGCTAATCTGAAACCCAATCTTACGGAGACCATAATCCTATGCTTTGTATAGGAATATGGTATCTTCCGACTGGTCAAGTCAGGTTTATCTGCGATAAACGATGACAAACCTGACGCAGACGGCTAGGGTTTCATAAAAGCCGTTTTAATCAGATTTTGTTAAAGAAAGGATTGCTTCAGCTAAATCTCCATCATGTTCTTCTAGTGCTTTTCTAGCTGTGCTTTCATTGACATTTGCTTGTTCCATGACGGTTTTAACGTCTTCTTCTTCAATCTCAGGAACAGTAGATAGTTTCCGTTCGTGAATTTCTCCAGAAATTTGAAACGTTTCCTGTCCCATCATGTTAACTTTAGCTACAGAAGGGCTAGTGACGATAATCTCTTTATCTGCTGTTTTTATGATTACTTCAGTAGCAGGAATATCTACTTGTTGGATACCCATCTGCTTCATCATTTGCTGTACTTTACGGGGATTCATTCCAGGAAACATTTTTTATTCAATCTCCTCATTTTTTTTACTATTGTAGAAAACTATTTCCGAAATAGTGTAATAATATGATTATGACGATGATAACTATTGCCAATACAACTACAGTTCCAGGAGAAAATTCTACCTGCGACTTAAACTCATCGAAATACCTTGTAAGCCCTCCTTGTCCAGAAGGCATCCTGATTTTATTGTCTTTACTCATTTTTAAGTTTGAAATTTATTGGTTATAAATATCTTTTGGTTCTTTTGTTTCTTTTGTTAAATAAGAAGGCCTACCAGAGGAGTAAGATTGTTCTTGGATAGACCGGATTTTTCTCTCAACTTCTGCAGTAATTCTTCTTAAAGAGAAAAGTTCTCTTTGAGTGTCGAAAGTTATTCCTTCCAAGGATTTTCCTCCTTCAATCAAATCTTTGCTAGTAGAAACGATCAATTTCCAGCTGGCTTCTAAAAGGTCATTCTTATTCATTTTTAAAAAGTAGGTAGGGTGGCGTAAGCCGCCTTTTGTAAGACCCAAAGAAAGTAAGTAACTTTCCGATAGTCTATGAAAGCATTCTACTAAGCGTCAAAACTGACTTGCACCGGTCAAAGATTCGCCGTTTCATCGTTCCCTTATCCAACGTCTTTGGGTTAACTGACTTCCATCTCTGGAAGCTTCGCCATATTCATCCTAAGATAAGGACGTTTCGTTTCTAAGCCAGAGCTATGGGATTTCTCCATCCTCATTCCTGAGGTGACCGTGTTGTGAACTAGAGAACACTGGTGTTCTCAAGCCACTAGTGGGCGGACTTTCCTGAGTTAATTTAACCCTTCGCTTTCTGCCACCACTACCTGGTTATTTTTTAGAGGGTTAGTTTATAAAGGTTGCGGAAATTTTGAAACAAATTTCGCAACCTCAAAAATCTTTGATTTTTGGATGGACGGAGAAAAAAGTCTTTTTTTTTGAATTAGAATTTTCTATTGAAAAAAGTCAAACTACTTCTACTTTCAACAATAGTTTTTCCATCCCTTCTTGGTGTCCAGCTCCGACAACGACAAGAATCTTCTGCTCTTTATTATCTCTTAACAGTTTTACTAACTCCTTGATCATATACTTATTTCTGTCAGTGATCAAGGTTTTGTAGACATTAGGATAACGTTCATCAAGCTGTTTTATCAAGGAAGAGATGGTTTTTTGATCCGGTACTTTAGTCAGGTCAAATTTATTTAAGTTTAGTTTTTTAATCTGCCTTTTAGGTGTAAATATGCCTGCAAAAATATCTCCCACAAAACGGAACTTTTCTTTCCAGGTGAGATTTTTTGAGAATTTTTTAAGAGTAATTTCAATCGGCTGATCGATGAAAGCTATCTTTAAATTGTTTTTTTTAGCCATTTCTAAAGCAGTTTTCATCTCTGAGCCAGGAGAGACTCCCACCATATTTCCTAACTTTTCTTGAACATATTGCCCTATTTTGACAAACAAATATCCTTTCAGGCCGATTTTAAGGGCATCTCTTATCGAGGTTTTAGTTTTTTCTTTTTGCATTAAGGCAAAAGCTCTTCTGACATCTAGCTCTACGGCAACAATTTCTGGTTTCCATTCTTCTATTGCTTTTTTAATTTCTTCAACACTCTCTTTAGCAATATGAGAAGTACCAATAATTTTTAGATGTTCGGGGGTTGAATTCATTTTAAGTTTTTTTAGTTTATTTAATTATTTTTTTAAATATATTT
>JAHJDB010000072.1 GCA_018812765.1 Nanobdellota archaeon | reverse complement strand
TAAGAAAAAATCATCCTGGGAAAGATATTGGAAAGAAGGAGAAGTAAGACACTTTATCGGAAAAGATATCTCTTACTTCCATTATCTGTTCTGGCCGGCGATGCTGATGGCTATGGATATCCCCGTACCTAAATTAACCGTCCACGGCTTCATCACTGTTGATGGTCAGAAGATGAGCAAGTCTCGAGGAACTTTTTTTACCGCCAAGGATTTTCTGAAATTATACGATCCAGAATCGTTAAGATTTTATTATGCTAGCCATCTAGACAAAAAAGTTGTTGACATAGACTTGAACTTCACCGATTTTCAAGCGGTGATAAACAATGTCTTCATGGGAAACCTGGGAAATTTCTGTTATCGGACCTTAACTTTTGCTGAGAAAAATTATGAAAAGGTAGAAGGAGCAGCAAAAAACGAGAGAGATACTGTAAAAGTCTTGGCCTTAGCCGAAAAGATCAAAGAAAATTATCTTGAACAGGACTATAAGGCTGCAATCAAGAACATCTTAAAGATAGCAGATATAGGCAATGCTTATTTCCAGAATACTGAACCATGGAAAAATAAAGATGATAAAAAAGTGCAGCAAGCCGTCGCTTGGTGTGTTAACTTAACTAAGAACTTGGCCATCATCATAAACCCTATCCTTCCAGCATTCAGCGAGAAGATCTACAAGACCCTTTCGATAAAGAACCCTTCTTGGAAAGATATTGGATTTACCTGGAAAGGAAAATTGAAAAAAATAGACCTATTGGTTGCAAAAATAGAAACTCTTCCTGATAATAAAAAATTTCCGTTACAGATGATTGTGGGAAAAATCAAGAAAGTCGAAGATCATCCCGATGCGGAAACTCTTTATCTGCTGAAAGTCAATCTGGGAGCAGAATTAGGAGAGAAACAGGTTGTTGCCGGGCTGAAAAAATATTTTTCTAAGACAGACTTGGAAGGAAGAAAAGCAGTTTTCTGTGCAAATCTTAAGCCGGCTAAGTTAAGAGGACAGTTGAGTGAAGCGATGATCTTAGCTGCTGATGACGGAGCTAGAGTAGGCTTGTTAGATGCAGAAAAAACAGAAGCAGGAGAAGAAGTTAAATTTGAAGGTCTGGAAAATTCCAGGAAGCAGTTGACTTTTGAAGAATTTTTGAAGATCAAGATGATTGTCATCGCTGGAGAAGTGTTTTATGAAGGAAAGAAATTATCTTCGGAAGTGGAATCGATCTCTGTAAAAGATGTTTTAGATAACGCTAAAGTAAGGTAATAAAGAACCGTCTTAATGTTTCAAAAACAGTTCAAAAAACATTTCAAAAGAAAAAGCCAATAGACCATGACCACAACAACAGCTAAGCTAACTTTTTCGGCCTTACTGTTAGGTGCAATTTTTGTTTATCAAGATCGAAAAGAAAATTCTGATAAAATTACTGTCGAAGGAGAGATTGTTCTTGAAGAACAGATTGTCAGGATCTTCCCGAACTATCCGGTCCATGCTTACTATGTAAAAAGCGGCAGCCAGATCTATAAAGCCATTTTCGAACCAGAAAAGGATCTTTATGATGTTGGGAACAAGGTAAAGTTTACTTTAGGATCAGAAGTTCAACAGACTTATTCGGAGGGGTTGTATGGAAAAAGGATATTGGAACATTCTCTTTTGAATCTTTAATCATTTTTATATAATAATATAAAAAGAAAACCTTTATATACAATAATTCTTTCCTGTTACCTGATAAGATGGATAAAAAGGGGTTTTCCTATGAGCAGTACTAAAAGGTTCTCAAAGAAAGGGCAGATCACCGTTTTCATCATAATCGGGATTCTCATCTTGTTTACTTTTGCCGGAGTTCTTTACATCACTAAAAAAACCACTAAAGAAACCTTTACTGCTGAAGGAGAACCGATAATTGAAGAGGCTCCCCAGACTTTTAAGCCGATAAGGACCTATACAGACAACTGCCTGATCCAAACTGCTAAAAAAGGCTTGATTTTGATTGGTCAGCAAGGGGGTTATATCCATCCGGAAATAGTGGGAAGTTATTCTGCTGCAGATCCTGTTGATGCTGACGGCATTAATTTAGAGCCAGTCTTAGTGCCTTACTGGCATTATAATGTTGAAGCTAACCCTTCTGATAAAGTTGTTTATACTTCTTTAAAACCTAAACTTTATGCTCCAGAAGATCCGGTGATGAGTATTGAAACGCAATTGTCTAGTTTTGTTGAAGATCAGCTTGATGAATGTCTTGATGATTATCTCCCTTTCGAAAACGAAGGTTTCCGAATCAATAAAGAAAATCTAAAGAAGGTTGAGGCTACTGTTGGAGAGAGCAGTGTTAATTTCTTGCTGACCATGAATGTCAAAGCAGAAAAAGAGAGCATGGAAGCTTCTTTCGACAAATTTTTTGTGAAAATCCCCCTGGAACTAAAACATTACTATGAAACTGCTGATTTAATAGCTTCCGAACAACAAAAAAATTTCTTCCTTGAACGTCAAGGCTTAGAAGTTCTTTCAGCTTATTCTGCTGTAGATCCTCAATTATTCCCTCCTCAAGCAGAGGTTAGATTTGAATATTTCGCTCCTTACTCCTGGAGTGAAAATACTTTACAAACTAATTTTAAAGATTTATTGATTTCTTATGTCCCGATGTTAAGGTTTTTAGGAAGCGAGAATTTTTATTATCGGGTTGAAGACAGAAGTTATTTCACCCAAAAAATCTTAGACAACATGGTCCTGCCATTGTTTGGCGCAGAAGATCTACAGGTAAACTTTGACTATTTCGGCTGGGAACCTTACTTCAAGACTAACAGCGACGCTGAAGGGATCATCAAGCCGGAAAATATTTTCATAAGCGCCTGGGTTTTAAGTTACGGTCAGCAAAGATACGAAACTCATTATGATGCTAGTTATCCTGTCTTGGTAACTTTGAATGACGAATTTGCTTTTGATGGCGAAGGATATAAGTTCCTTTTTGCGCTGGAATCAAACATCAGGAACAATAACCCTGCTGTTGAGGGAGTGGTCAGAGAAAGTTATCCTAAAGCAGTAACTTCTTTAGCCTGTGACAATGAACAAAAAAACACTGAGATGTTAAAAACAGTTGTAGTAGACAGTTTTAGTGGAGATCCGTTAGAAGCGGTAAGAGTCGGATTCACCATCCCTGACCAAACTGATTGTGAGATCGGTTCAACTGATGAAGAGGGAGTTTTAGAAAGCAAATATCCTTCTGTCTATGGCGGAGTTGTTAATTTTATACAGACCGACTACTTGACTAACATGTATCCTATCGACACTTACAAATATCAAGACCAGCAAGGAATGATCGGTTATGCCGCTGCCGGTTATCAAGAGAAAGTTGTCGAGATGGATAAGTTCAAGATCATCAACATCTCGGCTCGGAAAAGAAATGTGCAGAAATGTGTTACAAGCTATGATGGAAAGACCACTTCTTGTTTCATCAATGATGGACAGTCTTTGTTATTTAAAGAACCGATCTATCAGTATGAAGCTAATGGAAGTCTGAATCGGCTCAACAAATATTATCTCTCCGGCAGATCTTCTGAACTAAATGAAGATGAAGAAGTTCTGCTTACTTTACAAAGAATCTCTGGGTTCCATGATGAAGTCATGAGCCAGGAATGGAGCATTTCTGCTTCAGTCAAGAAAGGAGAAGCTGCTGAAGTGCAATTAGTTCCAGGTTTATACAAAGTTAACGGAATGTTAACTAATGATCAGAAATTAGTCATTCCAAAAGAAGAAAGATGTACTAAGTATGATGTCTTATTCTGGGAACAAGAAGCTTGTTTTGATTTTGATGAGATCTCTAGTGATAAATACCTTAGTGGAAACTTAAACTGGGATACTCCAGAAAATTATCTTATAATTACCCCCGAAGATCTTTATACTTCCCAGGAACTGACCTTTTTCATCCCTAACCAGGACATCTATTCTGTCCCTGAAAACATGAGGTTGGTAGAAGATTTACAGGTTCCAGGAAGATTATCGGAATTATCTAAAAAAGAAACGATCAGGCCATCGTTAGAACCAGAATATATACCAATTTCAGAAGAGTGAACAAAATGAACGGAACAAAGATGTGGAGTTTCATAGGATTATTCATGATTGCTTTAGTGATCAGCTTGCCATTAAATTCAGCTAATGCTCTAGCTCTTTCAGTGCAGATAACCAAGAATGAAGGCCAGGCTGGCATAAAGAACTATATAGATGCAACGGGAGATGTTTGGACCGTAGAAGCCTTAATTGCTGGAACTTCTAATGATAGTGTCAGTCCAGAGAATGTAAAATTAAAGATTGGTGAGAATGAAGCTTCTTTTCAGTCCTGCACCAGCAGCACTTTAGGTACAAGTTGTGAATATATTAGTCCTTTGACGGATGGAGTTCAGGAAGGAGAACACGCTTTCCAGGTAGTTTATAATTTCCTGAATATTCTGGGCAATCCTGATTCCATGTCTAATGGAGACTTTATCCGAGCAGACGGTTCTGCTCCGACGATCCAGTTTTTTGCTGGAGATGTAAAACAAAATAGTAAAGGCCAGGTAGAACTGAATTTTAAGGTGACTGATAAAAGCCTGGGTGCTCCGGCCGTAGGGTTAAAACAGATTGACATTTTAGAAGCAAATACTGGAGAAGTATTAGAGAGTATCACTGATTTTAAAGAAGGACAAGATAGTTATAGTTATGTTGAAGATGGAACTTTTAACGGTTTGTTACAGGCTGAGCTTACCGGAGAAGGTAAAAAAGGGTTAAAGATTAGAGCAGAAGACCGTTTAGGCCACAAGGTTATCAGTAAAGCAGTTTATTTTGATGCCGATTTTGTCAAGCCGGAGATAGTCGGAACATTTAACCTTACTAAGTTTGGAGAATTCATCGGCCAATTTACCGGCAGTACTGATGTAATTTTAGATGTTCTGGAATCAAGCGTCCCTGTTGTTAAAGCTTATTCTGACCAAGCAAAACTAAGTGGTCAATCAGCTGAATGTGATTCTGATGAAGAAGTTGATAATTTATGGCATTGCACCTGGAAAGATGTTGAAGTCAATCCTGAAAGTACTGTTGCCATCTTGTTTGTGATTGTAGACGAGCACGGTAATAAGGTTGAACAATCTTTATCAAGAACATTTGTAGTAGACAATTCTTTTCCACAGATAAAATTCTTCGGTACTGATAGACAATTTGATGGTAATAGTTATCTTAACGGAAAAAAAGAGAACCGGATTATTTTAGTAGCATCAGATGACGGGGCAGGAATTTCTGCAGATGGAATCAGAGCTAATCTTATAGCTTTTGGTAAAAGCAGTTCTGAAAGACCAAACGAGTGTGAAGAGGCTGAAGGAGATTTGTCCTGTTATTGGGATGTAGACGCTTCATTAGGTGATGGAGTTTTAACTTTTGGCTTATCGATGTTTAAAGATAATGTTGGTAATGAAGGAGATATGCCTGAATCTGAATTTTTTGTTGATAGCGTAGGTCCAAAAGTTGAGAAGATTGAAGTTTATGGCTTGTCGGAAGCAGGGGACAAGAATTATTTCCAGAGTAATGATATAATGAAGATAGTTTTTACTGCTTCTGAAAGCAGCGGACTAAATATATTAGTAGACCTTCGTGATGTGGTCATGGATGCTGAGACTAAGTTTCCGGAAGATTTTTTCACGCAAGGATTAGGAGACGGCTGGCAAAGATTTACTGACGATAATTGTGAGAAAGTTAAAGGTAAATGGGAATGTGTTCTAGAGACCGAAGCTCTCAAAAGCGGTCCAGCTAAAGAGCAAATCGAGATCAAGATCCAAGATACAGCTGGAAATGATGCTAACCTCTGGCCTGTCCCTGAAAAAGAACCTCAGAACGTCGTCAGAGGCAAAGAAGGAAAATATACTATCGATATTGCCGGTTTATCTACAGAAGACAATCCTGATTATTGGGAAGTAAGTTCGACAAGATCTTTATTATCTTTTGTTGATCTAGACACTACTCAAATCTCTTATACCAGAATGCCGGTGAAAGTTAGTTTTAAGAGCGACAGTTCTCAGGCAAAGATTCTTTCTATCGAGTTGATTGGCTGCGGTCCGGAAGAAGGGGTTCTTCAGAGCAAGACTTCTGAAGGAAATGAAACTGCTTATGAAGATACGGCTGCTACAGCTAATAATCCTCAGATCAGCAGGGCTTTATTATACGGGACAGATTTCCCCGGCGGAAGCAGTTCTCCAGTCGATACGACAGCCATCTTGGAATTCCAGCCTTTCAATGGCCGACAGATGTTTGGTGTAGGAAGCGAAACTTTCGATCAGGCTGAAGTAAAATATCTCTGCCAGATGAAGATCTATACTAAAGTTGGCAAGTATGCAATCCAGGCTGCTGAGATCCAGGATGTAAAGATTACTGTCCCTTTTGCTTTCAGCTATCTAGGAAGCATGGATGAAACCTTGAAGAAGAAAGTTACTGATCTGAAAGAAGATGGATGGATGACTTTCTTTGATGTGATTCATGTCATGCATTTAGTTTTGCAATGGATCAATTATATCGCTTCAATATTAAAAATTATTGTTACTGTTAATCAGATTGTTGATTTGTTTACTGAATCAGAGAAAGGTGCTGCTGATGCTCTTGAAAATTATCCTATTACTCTTGCTGCAGGAACAGCTTTAAGGGGTGGTTGTTTGGCTGCACAACAAGGAACAAAAGAAGGTTGGGATTTTGTCAAGTATATTGAAGTTCCTGTTAGGATTTTAAACTGTGAACCCGATCCTGATACGCTTGGACCTTATGGTTGGTTGCAAAAAAGTGCTTTAGATGCATATAATTTAGCTTCTGGAAGAGGGGTATTAGGAATTCCGGCAAGTTCTCTCTATGAAAATATTTACACTTCTATGTTGGGATTATGTGTTCCGGGAATCTTGTATAACATTGAAAAGGCTCGTGAGGTTCATTGTAGAAGGATTGTCTGTTATGGCAGAGAAGTTCCTCAGGGGATAGCGACAATGGAATCTTGCGATCAGTTATTTGATCAGCAGCTGTGCGAGATGTTTTTCGGTCCTTTCTTAGATTTTATGCCCATTGGAGGGATTGCTCAGATTGGTAGTATGATCAAAGGCATGTTCACTTCTCCTTTAGGATTGATCTCATTGACCGAACTTATTGCTTGTGGCATATTATGTTTCACTCCTAAAAGCCCAGGTATATTAACAACTTGTAAAGTTACTACTGGTCTTAACAAAGTGTTGAGTATTATTGATTCCATCGTTAGTGCTGTCAAGGTAAGGCCGGACATTACTGAATCTTATTATTGCAACATGGCTGATGACATTAAAGTAGAAGAGCTTACTGGACAGAT
>JAHJDB010000071.1 GCA_018812765.1 Nanobdellota archaeon | reverse complement strand
TTATCCTATCTTCTTAACTACATCAACCATTCTGCTGCTGTAACCCCATTCGTTGTCATACCAAGCAACAATCTTTAAAATTTTCTTATCCACAACATTGGTTAACTTAGAGTCAAAGATGGCTGAATGAGGATTATGGATTATGTCCGTAGAAACCAATTCATCTTCTGAATATTCTAAAATCCCTTTCATCTCTTGAGCAGCTTTCTTGAAGATCTTATTGACTTCGCTGGCAGTAACTTCTCGATTAGTCTCAATCGTGAAATCAGTTACGCTGCCATCAGCTACAGGAACCCTGAAAGCTAATCCCCTTACTTTTCCTTGTAATTTGGGAATCGCTTCTACTGTCGCGATATCAGCTCCGGTAGAGGTGGGGATAATGTTGATTGCTGCTGCCCTGGCTCTCCTAAGGTCTGATTTCGGCCCGTCAACAGTTTTTTGGGTGGAAGTGTAAGCGTGGATAGTCGTGAAGAAACAGTGCTTGATACCGATCTTATCTTCAATTACTTTTAGGACTGGAGCAACGCAGTTGGTTGTACAGGAAGCGTTAGAGACAATCTGATGCTTTTTTGGATCAAATTTTTTTTCGTTCACGCCCATGACAATGGTTGTAGCGTTTGCTGGACAGGCGTTATCTTTACATTTACAAGGAGCAGAGATGAGAACTCTTTTCGCTCCAGCCTGCAGATGGACAGCAGCCTTGACAGGATCAGTAAAAAAGCCAGTACTTTCCACTACTACATCAATCTTTAATTTTTTCCAAGGTAATTTAACGGGATCTTTTTCAGCAAAAACATTTATCTTTTTTTTGCCGATCGTAAGAAAGCCGTTGGTTGAAGTAACGGTCTCAGGAAAGACGCCATGAACAGAATCATATTTTAACAGATGAGCTAGGGTTTTGTTGTCTGTTAAGTCGTTCACAGCAACAATGTTAATCTTTTTATCGTTATAAGCAGCACGGAAGAACATCCGACCGATCCTTCCAAAACCATTAATAGCAATATTTATCATTTTTCATACCTCTTGATAATATCTTGGTGATATTTTTGATACAATTATGGTAAGAATTAAGTATTTATATAGGTTTTGCCGTTGAACTGTAGAATTCTTTAAGCTTTTGGGCTGCCTGTTTAAGTTCCTCAAGTTCGTCTTTTTCCAGATTCCACGATTCAATCTCTTCAACGTCGTTTTTTATAGGTTTCTATGGGAAGATTTTTATACTTTATTAATAAAGTTTTATTATGGATATTAAGGTATATTTATTTGATTTTGATGATACTATCATTAGCACCAAAATCTATGCTGAACTCTACCAACCGCTTCTAAAGATGGTCAAGTCAAAATTAAAGCTTACCAATTCGCAATTAAAACAAAAGGCAGAAGATTTAGGATTAAAAAAAAATAAGTTTGATAGATGGGACACGGGGGATTTATGTAGGGAATTAAATCTTTTAGAAGAATACTATCAGGTTTTGGAAAAACAGATCAAAGTCATGCCTGTCCTTCATGATACTGTTATCAACACTTTCAAAAAAATTAAAGCTAAGAAGAGAAAAATTGCTATTGTTTCCAATTCCATGCGCAGGACAGTAAATGCTTATTTACATAAATATGAATTAGTGCAATACTTAGATTTTACATTTACTAGAGATGATGCTCAATGTAAAAAAAGGGATGACCCTTTTTGGCAGAAACTTATAAAAAAACAAAAACTTAATCCCCGGGAATGTTTAGTTATCGGGGACGACCCCGAACAAGATGTAATAGTTCCTAAGAAGTTAGGATTTAACACTTTTCTAATAAAACAACCACAAGATTTGTTAAATGTTTTAACTGTTGATTGATTTAGCATAAATAAACATTTTTTCATTAATCCTATAATGGTTATCTAATGTTGCTTCTTTTTTGTAATTATTTCTTTTAAATAATTCAATGGCTCTGGTTTCTTTTTCAGAAAGATTAACTTGAATTTTTAAGCTTTTACTTTTTTTCTTAAGTCTATTCTCAATTTCTGAAATGATTTCTTTTTCAGTATTTTTTTCAATATCTTCACTTAAAGCAAAATGTTTTAATTTCCAAACTTTATGGTCTCCCCTAATGCTTTCATCTTTCTTTTCAAGAACGGTTCCCCCTATTACTTTTTCATTAATTAGGGCTATAAAAAATTCATGTTCCTTTTGAATATTTAATAAATAAGTAAGTACTTCGTCTTCATTTTTTTGAAAGATATTATGGGGATTAATTTCTTTTTTTAAAATAGGTATTAAGTCTTTAAGGTAATTAACTAAAGTTTTCTCCATCATAATATCTCTAAGTAGCCCGTTTTTTGCAATTATTACATTAAATTTATTTCCTTCTTTATTTAAGATTGTTTTTGACACATGAAATTTTCCTTTATAACTTCTTTTAATTTGATTAACTATTTCACTAATCTCTTTAACCCATTCTTCGTTGATAGAATACTTTTTATTTTCTATCTGTAAGCACCCGCTTTCTACCAATTGTTTTATGGCCTTATGGACTGCTTGATAACTGATCTTAATACCCTGCTCCTTAACAACCTCTTTGTGAATGTCGTTGGTAGAAAGAGGCCAGTTAACACTAAGAAGAGCTATAACAGTATTCTTTACAGACTTGTTGTTTAAATAAAAATGATAATCCATATTCATTATGATTCTCGTGTTCGAAGCTATTTTTTAAACCTTTTGGTTGAAAATTCTTCAAACGTTAAATTATTAAAGAATGGTCTGTAAAACATTCAAAATTACCGAAATTATTCAAAATGAACGAAAAAACTATTCAACTCATTTCCTGTCTTAGGGAAAACTCCAGAGAGAAACTTACTTCGATAAGCAAAAAGACCAATATACCTATTTCTACCTTATTTGATCTGCTTAAAGAACTAAAAGAAGAAATGATAACCAAGAATACTGTTTTGATTAACTTCTCCAGATTGGGTTATAATGTACGAGCCCAAATCCTGGTGAAAGTAAACGACAAGGAAGGAATTAAGAAACACTTTTTGTGCAACCCTAATGTCAATAATGTATATAAAATAAATAATGGCTGGGATTTTATGATAGAAGTAATCCATAAAAACATAAAACTTCTAGATGATTTTATCGAAGGATTAAATGAAAAGTTCTTTTTAGAAAAGTATGAGGTGCATTATTTAGTGGATGAGGTTAAAAGAGAAGGATTTTTATTCTCATAGCCTTAAAGCATTTCTTTCCTAAACTTATTTAAATTGTCCCGGCCTTAAGAACCAAATGACCGATATTTATGACAAGATCAAATTCAGGAAAGAAAACAGGATAAAAAAATTCCACTTGGACTGCCTGAGTTTTAAAGAAACCTTCTCTTCTGCAGACCAAAGACAAGAACAGTTAAAGTTAAGCGATATTGTTGGATTGACCGAAACTAATAATTCTTACAACCTGGGTGAATTTGTAGTAGCTTTATCCGCTCCTGATTCAGATTTCTTATTAGTGCCAGAAAAAGGGAAGATTATTGCCCCTTATAATGAAAATAAACTCTATCAAAAAGGTTCGCTCTGTTATCCTCCTTTTGATCATTATCTGGGAAACTCTGGATTTTTGATTGGCGTTGATGTCGTTTCAGACAATCAAGGTGATTATCATCTTAATAAGTCTGGAAGAGAAAAAATAAACTTGAGACAGTTAAGGGAAATTCTGAGAAAAGAGTACGTTGATGAAGTTACAATTGTTTTGAGTGTTAAAAATAAACAGCCAAAACCATTTTAAATGGCTCTACTTTATTCCCTTTTATGTTAGAACAAATCCCCTCTACAGAAACGATCGAATTCAAGAAAGCGTTCATTGAAAGATATTCAGAGTTAACGGACTGGGAAGAATTCAAAAAATATTCTTTTTCTTTTTTGAGAAGGTCCATCAGGATAAATACTCTTCTAGGGACAGTAAATGAAGTCAAGAAAAGTATCGAAGCGAAAGGATGGGAATTAACTCCAATCCCTTGGTGTAAAGAAGGGTTCTGGATCTCTAATCCTGAAAGAAGAGATGTGGGAAATCTGTTGGAGCATCACCTGGGAAAAATTTATGTCCAGGAAGCAGCATCAATGATCCCTCCTTTAGTGCTGCAGCCTAAACCGGGAGATCTGGTTTTAGATATGGCCGCGTCTCCGGGAAGCAAAACTACCCAGATGGCCGCGCTGATGCAAAATAAAGGTCTTTTGGTCGCTAACGATTATAAAGGACAGAGATTACAGTCTTTAGGGATCAATCTGCAAAGAAGCGGATTGACCAATTCGGTCATTACTCTAATGCGCGGTCAAGGAATCAAAGAGATGGAATTCGATAAGATTCTTTTGGATGCGCCCTGTTCAGGAACAGGAACGATCCGTAAAAGTTTGAAAACAATCAGGATCTGGAATCCCGGAACAATCACTAAGTTGGCTAAAGAGCAGAAAGAACTAATCACTGTAGCTTTCAATAATCTGAAGAAAGGTGGTGAGATGGTCTATTCTACCTGTTCTGTAGAACCAGAAGAGAATGAAGGCGTGGTCAGTTTTCTGTTAGATAAATTTGAAGATGCTGAAGTTGTTAAAGTGAAGCTTCCAGGGTTGAAGATTAGTAAACCGGTGATGGAATTTAAAGGAGAAAAATATAATCCTGCCGTGAAGGACGTAATCAGGATCTGGCCTCAGGATAATGATACAGAAGGTTTTTTTGTTTGTAAGATTAGGAAGCTGCAATAGTTGTAATAGCACTAAGAAATACTTAAAAACTTGTTGAGATATGTTTATTAATGATGATGTTATGAAACCTCCAATCTGTTGTATCTGTGGAAAAATTTTTCTTGACAATCTTGCTGAAGGAGGAAAATTAGTTTACTTTAAAAAGAGTGAAGAAGGAAAAGAGTTTGAAGAAAAAGTGAAAGAGGGTTTTGTAGGGCATCATCCCGACACAGAATGGTTTTGTAAAGAACACCTTCAGGCAGCTGAAAAATATAAAAAATTAGAGTTGTCTGAAGCATTGAAACTGTTAAAGCTTAAAAAATAAGGGGTTGTAAAAAATGGTCTTTAAAGAAATTTCAGCGGCGTTATCTAGCTATGGTTATGGTTATAAAGTTAATGTGTTAATAAATGGAACAGACATAGGAATAGCCGGAGAGAAATCCGAATCTAAAAGATTATTTGATCAAGACAACCATTTCTCTAAAAAAGCAGACCCGGTAATGAAGAAGTTATTTTGTTTAAAAAAAGGCAGTAATGAAGTTTCAGTCAAATTTTCAAAAACTTCTGGGAACGAACAGGATTACCTTCAATTATCTTTAGAGATGGAAGAATATCCCGCTCCTCTTTTCTTGGTCCATAGCGCTTCTAAAAATTCTGGAAAAATAAATTTTTCTTTTGATTTAGAAGAGAAATGTCCTTCTGACTTTGTTCCAGCTTTTGTTTCTGATCAAGAAGAGAAAGCAGTATTAATTTACATTAAAAATACCTCTGGGACGGTAACCCCTTCTTTAAATGGGGTGGAAGGAAAGGCTATTGCTGATATGCCTGGTTCAGTAGTCTTAGAAAATGTCAAATCAGGAGTTAACGAACTTTCCATAAATTATAAAGGAGAAGTTGGAGATGAAGCCTGTTTAGTAATAGTTACTCCCGAAGGGGTCAAATATTTGAACTTTAAACTAACTCACAATCTGGAACAAGTAGAAAAAATAAAGTTTGTTGTAAAGTAGATGTTGTAAGAAAAACCATGGTTGAAGAAATAATCATAAAAGTCTGGTTTTGGGTGGTTGTAGCAGGGGTGTCTTTTGGATTGATTAGTTTTTTAAGTCTTCTAGAACCGCTTATTCTTAAATTAAAGCCTGATTTTACTGCTTCTAGAAAACTTAAGAGCTTATTATTTATTTTGATGTTTGTCTTAGTTTTTTTAGTGGTAATGAGCTTTTGGCCGTTAGCAATGCATCTTATTTTATCTTTTCATCAATGGTTTGGTACTACTGAAGCTCCGTTTATATCTTTTCTATCTCGTAGTAGAGCAACTATTATTTTTGTAATGTGGGGATTACAAACCTTAGGTGCTTTAATCGGGCTGCCTTTTTTCATCAAGTTTCTTCGTTCTCAAAAAGAGATCTAGAGTTTGATGGTCTGTTTTTGTCACCAATGTCTACTTCATCAAAGAAATCTTTTTAAGATGAACGACATATTTCCAGAAAGATGTTTGGTTTAGATAAATCCATGATGGAACAGGTAGAAAAGCATAGTGCTAGATTCTATAAAGTCATGAAAAATTCTTTGAAAGTAAAAGGAGAGAACATCTTAATCATCAGCGATTACGGAGAAAAAGACCATTCTTTAGCAAGCATGTTAGGTTATGGGTATTATCATGCCGCTAAAAGTAAAGGTTTAGAAGTAAACTTGTTATTCCAGGAAATTAAGAAAGGGTTCATGTCAGCAGATGATCATGTTGTAAACTCGATCAGGCGTTTGGAAAAAAATAATATCATTATCTTGGCAGTATCAAAGAAGTTAGGGAGGTTTGGTGAAGAAAAAAGTTTCCGCGGTTTCTGCAAAGCGCAGGGACATCGTTTTATTTCAGCTACGGGCTTAGGAGATGTAAGGAATAGTTATTTTGATCTATTCATGGAAGCGACAAACGTCAATTATGCCCGGATGAAAAAAAAAGGGCTGCCAATGAAAAGATCATGGGATAAAGCAGAAGAGATCAGGGTTAAGACTGCTGCTGGAACCGATGTCACTTTTGACGTTTCCGGGATGGAAGCTATCGCTAATGTTGGAGAATATCATGAGCCGGGCAGGGGTGGCAACATGCCGGCAGGAGAAATCTATATCCCTCCCAAAGGTTATTATGGAGTAAAAGGAGTTGTAGTCGTGGACGGAAGCATGAAATACGAGAACGGCGCTTTACTGGTGCAAGAACCGGTAAAATTGTTTATCGAAGAAGGCAGAGTGGTAAGAATGGAAGGGAAACATGCTGATTTATTGAACGAGGCGCTGAAAAAGTTTGAAGACCGAGCTAAATATCCTTATCGGGTCAGGCATGTAGGAGAATTAGGAATTGGGATTAATCCTGGTGCAGTATTGATCGGTTCCATGATCATGGATGAAAAAGTTTTTGGAACCGGGCATATAGCTTTGGGCAGTAATTACTGGTTCGGTGGAGATATTAAGACGGTCTATCATGGCGACCAGGTTTTTAAAAGTCCAGTCTATTACGTTGACGGAAAAAAGATGGATCTTTGAGGTAAATTTATATATTTTGGTTGAAACTTTTTAACAATGGAAAGAAAAGTAATCTCTTTTGATGATCTAATTGAAAAAGTATTAGATAGGGCAGAATTAGCGATTTCTAAGAATAATTTTTCACAAGCAAGGCAATGGTATGAAAAAGCCTGCAATTTATATTCTCAACATCCTACCGGTAATTTATTTATCGAAAGTAGAAAATATGACCTTTATTTAACTTTGTTTGAAAGATAAACTATCTTTCTTTAACTTCTTTCTTTACTAAATCAACAATCTTAGACGGTTTTCCGGTCTTTTCACCCTCATAGATAAGGAATTCTATTCCTACTTCTATCTTTTGGTCAAGATTTTCGATAGAAGTCATAAAGGGTTGTCCGGCTCGGTTAGCAGAAGTTGTAATGATTGGTAAATTAAGATCTGCAACAACTTTATTGAACCAGTGGTCGGGAATTCTAATGCCTATCGTTTTTAATCCAGGAGACACATTGTCAGCAACAGCTTTTTTATTTTTTAATCCCATTATCAAAGTGACCGAACCAGGAAGTTCTTTGAGAGATTCCTTGACTTCTTTATTCGTGATACAATTATTTTCAATCCATTTGACTGAAGGAACCCAAACCGATAAAGGGGTATCTGGACGCTCTTTTAACTTTCTTATTTTTTCAACAGATTTGGCATTGGTAGCATCACAGCCGATTCCATAAATTGTATCGGTCGGATAGATGAAGATTGCTCCTTCTGTTATCTTCTTAAGGATCTGCTGATAACGCAGCTTCAATTCAGTCCTTGTTAAGATTTCCATAAGAAAGAAAGAAAAAAAGACGGTTTATATAATTTACTGTTTGAGAAGGGTCTCATGGAAACAATAAACCGTCTTGGTACAAAGTTGGTGTTGGTGTGTTTTGGCATTTAGGTGTTGGAGGCGTTATTTAAGCTGTAACAGCATAAAAATCATCCAGGAAAGTCTGTTTAGCATAATTCTTATTTTCTTCATCGTATTTTTGAAGTAAATAATTAATTCTGTCTTTAATGTTCATCTTATCCACCCTCCGCTTAATTGATAATCAAAAAAGTCCTCTTTGGAAAGTATCGTTCTTTGGGTTAGCTTTTGTACTTGGCATTCAAACAATTTTTGTATTGTATTTGTTCTCAAATCAACCATTTTGTAAATCACCTCTTTTTGATGTTATTTTAAAGAAGGCGGTGGTTTATATACTCTATCCGCACTTGTCCAGTGGTCCAGTGGGTTTATAAATGACTAATTGAAACTAGAAAATATTTAGGATAGAGAAGGTTTGACACTGGTCAGTTAGGCTGAAATGACCCGTCCAGTGGGTTGTTGAAATGCTTTTTATAATTGTCTTTTCTACTTAATCAATCCAGCTAACTTCTTTTCGAAGAGCGAAGGATAATTGCCGTCGGAACAAGCTGTACAGAATTCTTCTTTTAAACCGATGAGATTATTTTCGGCTAAAAGTTTTTTAGTGGTTCCGATTGGCAGAAATTTAAGGCTGTCAACACCTAAATAAGTTCTGATCCTTTCAATATCTCCATCAAACTTCGGTGCTAAAAGCTGGCTTCTATCTGGAACATCAATGCCTCTGTAGCAAGGATAATTGAACATGTCCCAAGCAACACGCACATGAATCTCTTTCGGCTGGGCTGCAGTTTTAATGAGGGGAATCAAAGCTTTGAGAACGTCTCCTCGGACAATACTATCTTCAAAAAGCCAGAGATTTTTATTCTTTAAAATCTCTAAAGTCTGCCTGAACTTACTTTTTACCTTCTCTTTTCTTTCCGTAGGATTATCTTCCATAAAATTACGGAAGTTTCCTCTTTGAATTAATAGATCTAAAGGAAGGGGTGGCTGTCTGCCGTTGACGATACAACCTTCAATATAACCGTTAAGTATCGCTCGGGCTGTTTTGGGAACAGAAGAAGCATAGTCGTCAAGAGTGAACAGGATGTTTTTGTCCAGCAAAAATAATTCCTTGCCTTGAGCTCTCCGGAATTCCTGGATCCTTATACCGTCATAATAGGAAGTTACATCTGAAAAATATTGCGGATCAAAAGCACACTGCCTTCTTTTTGTAGTTGTAAAGGCGATCTGATTAGACACTTTATTCTGTCCGTTGATCAACAAAAAATGGCCAGGCCGGATATCGCAGATTTTTTCCATTATGCCTAAATCAGCAAAGGCCGTCGGTTCGGAAGCAGCCAAGAGACCAAAATCCTGTAAAGTGTACACTAAAGGCCGGGTCCCTTCTTTATCTCTGGCTAAGATCAGGTTTCCGGTTCCGTCCAGAAAAACTAAAGAATATGCTCCAACTACTTTATCACTTAGTTCAGCAAAAATGTCCTTAAATGCTGATTCGTCAAGAACCAGATTTTTTTTTGAACCTAAAGCTTTAATGATTCCTTTTTTAAGAAGAATCCTTAACACTTCATTATCGGTCTTGCTTCTGATATGATATCCTTCTTTTGGTCCTTTTAATTCTTGATAGAGCTCTTCAAAGTTGGCAATGTTTCCATTGAAAGCAAAGGAGAAAGTGCAGGACTTATAATCTTCAATGTTTCGGCAAGGTTGGGCCATAGCCAGCTTTTGTCTTTCCGTGAAATTCTTGTTGGCGTTTGAAGTAGCATATCTGCCATGAGCGATTCCGGCATAACCTTCCAGGCTTTTCAATCTGAAAATTCTTTCTTCTTCTAAACCAAAGGCAGTGTCGATAGTCCCTATACCCCAATCGGCAGTAATCGGAAAATCATTTTCCCGGTTTTCATCAAACACGTTTATTCCAGCACTATAATTCATCCGGTTTTGTTGAGAAAGAAGCAGGGAGTAAAGAGTCTCAGCTACATTTTTAGAGTGATCAAAAAAGTATGCTGCTGCTATTCCACACATGGTTTTGTTATTCTGGCTTTCTTTTTATAAATTTATATGTTAAATCGCTTTTAATCATAAAGAGTCTGACTAAGATTATTTTAATATCATTAAAAATAAACCAAAATAACAAAACAACAAAACAACCCAAACCTTTTTAAATAAACATCTTAATTAAGACTTAAATTCGAGAGGTACGTCGGTCAGCAGGGCTGAGCTTATGTATGCTGGAGAAAGCTAGTTGCTGATTCTCCTGAGGTAAATTAAAAATGGCAAGAATGCATTCAAGAGCAAAAGGAAAAAGTGGTAGTAAGAAGCCGATTAAAGTGGTTCCTTCCTGGGCACAATATAAAGAGAATGATGTTGAAAAGCTAGTAGTGAAATATGCTAAAGCTGGAAAGAGTTCTTCAGAGATCGGAATGATTCTTCGAGACAGTTACGGTATTAATAGTGTTAAAGCTTTAACTGGCAAAAAGATTGGAAGTATTCTTGAAGCTAAGGATTTACGTAAGGAACTTCCAGAAGATATTTTAAACCTGATTAAAAAAATGATTGACATTAATCAACATCTAGAAAAGAATAAGCAAGATGAAACTGCAAAAAGAGGCAGAATCTTGACCAGTTCTAAGATTAGAAGATTAGTTAAATATTATCAAGCTACTAAAAAACTTCCAGCTGATTGGAAACTTGACATGAACAGGTTAAAGATCTACATGGAATAGATACTTTTAAAAACATCTTTTGTTTTATTTTTAATTATTTTTGTTTTTTATTTTTTTAAACTAACTAAAAAAAGAGGCAGATTAATGAAACATAAAGCTAAAAGCCTGTTAATAGTAACAGTAATTGTTCTTATTTTTGGTTCTGTCGGTTATTTTTTAGGTGGAGATGGATTTACAAGTGGTGCGGTTGTAAACGTTGCTGAATGTCATGATGATTCTGATTGTAACGATGACCTTCTGAACACAGAAGATAGATGTGAATATTCCGGAACAGAATATTCTTTCTGCGTCAATAACTTTTTAGAAGAGTGATACCAGAATTAAAGAAAAATTAATTCTTTTTAGAAGGCGTAATTTAAAAATTTTAAAAAAGTAAGAAAATTAAAGCATAGTTTTGATGCTTTCTATGTTAGAGGCAACGTCATGACCACGTTTTGTTAACTCTAACAACTTTAATCTTCCTTCTTTCTTAAATTTTATCAGATCTGACTTCTGCATCTCTTGTAGTATCTTAACTACATGAGAATAAGTACAGTCAATCTGTTTCGCTAATACGGAAGCATAAACTGTAGAATTTGCATTCTTCAATTCAACTAACATCATAGCTGGTTTCTCTCTAAAAAACACGTCGAAAATTGGTTTATTCTTAATCAATTTGACAACCCCCAAACCATCTATCTTTTTTGTCTCTTTAATAACATGGACTTTTGGACTTGTATTTAAACATTTATCCATTCCAATAGTTATATTGGAGAATTCTCTTTTATTTAAAGCTTTTGGAACTAGCTTTGTCTTAATTTATTTTATAGACAATTAAGTTTTGATGATCTGGAAGGATGTTATTTATTTATTATTGTTTCCAAAAAAGAATGATTTTTTAATCTATTTCTCTTATTTTGATCCTATTCAGTCTACAAATTCTTTAATATGGGGGTCTTAGAATAGAATCATTTTTTAATGAATACCTTTTTCAAAATAATTATGCCTTCTGACAACAAAAAAGATCTTTTTCCGCATGAATTAGTGAGAGAAGGACAGGAAGATTTAATCAAAGATATTGAGAAGGCTCTTGCTGAACGAAAGATAATCCTTGCTCATGCCCCGACCGGTTTAGGAAAGACTGCCAGCGCTTTAGCTGTGGCTCTTTCATGGGCATTAGAGAAAAATAAGAAAATCTTTTTTCTTACTAATAGGCATACTCAACATAAAATTGCTGTTGATACTCTTAAGTTAATCAGAAATAAGCACGGTGCAGATGTTTCCTGTATCGATTTGATTGGCAAGAGGTGGATGTGCAATCAAGAGGTTGCCGGCCTTTTTGGCGGAGACTTCAATGAATTTTGTAAAACTATCATAGAAAGAGGCGAATGTGAATTTTATAACAATGTTAAGGCCAAAAGAACTCTTACTGTTGAAGCTAAGAAGCTGATCCAAGATCTGAAAAATCAAGGTCCTTTACATAACGAAGAAGTGATCCATCTTAGCAAAGAGGTAAAGATGTGCGGCTATGAAGTCACTCTTGAACTTGCCAAAAACGCTAAAGTAATCATCGGGGATTATTATTATCTCTTCAATCCTTTTGTTCAAAGCACTTTATTTAACAAGATGGATCTTGAGATAGAAGATGTAATCCTGATTGTAGATGAAGGCCACAATTTACCGGGCAGGATTATGGACATGATGAGCAGTAATCTTACCAGCAACATCATTAAAAATGCAATCTTAGAAGCAAAAAAATATGGTTACAAAGGTTTAATCATTTGGCTTCAGGAATTGATGAAAATACTTAATGAGCTTACTGAATTTGATGAAAAAAGTTTTGTAAAGGAAAAACTAGTTGAAAAGGAGGTATTAATTTCAAAGATTAATGAGGTTGTTGATTATGACGAGTTTATTAACGAGTTAGAGTTAGCTGCAGATGAAGTTAGGAAAAAGCAGAGAAAAAGTTATCTGGGCGGGATAAGCAGCTTTTTAGATTCTTGGAAAGGTGAGGATAAAGGTTTTGTACGGATTATTTCAGAGAAGATAGGAAAGTATGGTCCTTTAACCGTGTTAAGTTACTCTTGTTTAGATCCCAGGATTATCTCTGAAGATATCTTTAAAAAAGTTTATTCTGGAATTATCATGAGCGGGACCCTAAAGCCGACGTTCATGTATAAGGATATCTTAGGAATAAATAAAGCTCTTGAAAAAGAGTATTTTTCTCCTTTCCCTTCTGAGAACAAGCTTAGTTTAATCATCCCTGAAACAAGCACAAAATATAATCTGCGTGGTGAAGCGATGTTTAGAAATATTGCTGATAAATGTTCAGAGATAACATCTTTAATTCCTGGAAACGTAGCTTTCTTTTTTCCTTCTTATAAGTTGCGTGATAACATCTCGGCATATTTCACTTCAAAAAAGAAATTATTTTGGGAAAAACAAGAGATGAGCAAGGAAGAAAAAGAAATCTTTTTAGCAGGGTTTAAGGCTGAGAAAGAGAAAGGAGGAGTCCTTTTAGGAGTGGCTGGAGCGAATTTTGCGGAAGGAGTGGATTTCCCAGGAGACCTGTTGCAAGGAGTGGTGGTAGTTGGACTGCCTTTAGCTCACCCAAACCTTAAAACTAAAGAGATAATCAAGTATTATGATGAAAAGTTCAACAAAGGTTGGGATTATGGTTATATCTTTCCAGCAATCTCTAAATGTATCCAATCAGCGGGTAGATGCATCAGAAGTGAGACTGATAAAGGAGCAGTCATTTTCTTAGACGAGAGGTTTGCTTGGCAAAATTATTATAATTGTTTACCCAGAGAAGGGTTGATTGTAAGTAAAGAATACCAAAAGTTGCTAAAAAACTTTTTTAGTTGATTTTTAATATCTATAAAATTTCTTCAAAAATTAGTTCATCA
This sequence comes from Nanobdellota archaeon, assembly GCA_018812765.1. Taxonomy (GTDB): domain Archaea; phylum Nanobdellota; class Nanobdellia; order Woesearchaeales; family GW2011-AR9; genus JAHJDB01. The sequence goes on along the minus strand of JAHJDB010000071.1, from coordinate 1,239 downwards.
CTACACTATAGTCACTATACTTTTTAAACAACCAGTATACAAAATAGTAACATTTATATATTGGTGGTGTTTTAGTAGTTTTATCAAGAAAAACTTACCAATTAAAGGGACTCCAAAAGAAAAATTTCTACCACCCTCAACCCCCTTTCTTAAGGAGTCCCCTTCTTACCCTTTATATATTAAGAAATAAGAACTATTATAGGAAGATTTATTTTAATTGTTGGTAAAAGAGAACAAATAATTCTTGTGAAATTGGCAACCCTGCTTCCAGGAAATGTTTTGCTAAGAGGTAAGCATCTTTATTGAAATCTTTTGTTTTCTTGAAATCAGAAATCCTTTTTAGAGTAAATGAACACAGAAAACCGTCATTTAAAGATATAATTGCTTCTTTAGGAGATTTAGATTTGTTTTTTTTAGTGAGGGAATTATTTAAGGGGGAAAAGATTAAATTTTTGAAGATGTAAACCTCTCTTTTTTTCTCGAATCCAATCTTTTCTAATTCTGATAAGACTAAAAAAGAGAGAATCTTTTTGCTTGAATCAGGTTCTGGTTGTTTTGGGCTAATAGCCTCTTTTGTTTTTTCTAAGGTATAAACTCGGCCAAGATACTGTTTAACTTTTTGTCTTGGACCAGAGGAAGTACTTTTGCTTTCTACAAGATAAGCATAAAACTGGTTGTTTATTTTTTTAGTACGTATATATGCCATATAAAGTTAATATGAAAAGAATATATATATGTTTTCCTTTGTTAAATATAAATATTAAGGATTGGGGCAGAATTTGGACCGAATACTATCGTGGTTCAAAGGTTTTTATTATTAAGTTATTATTTAGTTATTATTTAGTTAATAATGTGTCAATTTTAAAAAAAAGAGTTGTGAGGATGAGTTTATGGCCGGAAGTCCATTTAACAGATGTGTAGAATGTGATGATATCATAACAAATCCCTTATGTTCTAATTGTCTCGCTGAAAGGATGGTTGCTACTATCAGGCATCATGATGTTAAATTGGCTGATGCCATTAAGGGTTTTAAGGTTGATGGGGAGACTAAATGTATCCTTTGCGGGGAAGGCATGGGTCTTTGTGCACATTGTTTTAGCATGGACATCTATCGGTTTTTGGCGGAGCGAAACACGGCGGCTGCAGAAGATTTCTTGAGCCAGTTTGATTTTGATTTGAGGAAAGAATTGATTTGATTGAGTTTTTTTTATAAAATTAAATAAAAAAGAAAATAAAATT
>JAHJDB010000070.1 GCA_018812765.1 Nanobdellota archaeon | reverse complement strand
TTTAAATATATTTAAATAATTAAAATAACTTAAAAGAGGTGTGAAAGATGGTTTTCGTCTTTGGAGTAGATATTCCTTTAGTGGAGATGATTTTTGTACTAACGATTATATTAGTTATTCTTCTTGGATTGTTAATTTATCTGGTAATTGGTCAAGTTAAATTAAAAAGAGAATTAAAGATAGTAATTAGTAAAGAAAATGTAGAATTGGGTGATCTTAAAGAGATCCAAGAAGAAGAAAAAGGCAACATTGGTTTATTAAGAGCTATCAAATCAGAACTTGACAAACTGCTTTATTCCAGGCTGCAAAGAGCGCCAAAAGAAGTTAAAGTAGTTAAGAAAAAGAAAAAAACAACAAGGAAAAAAAGAGCTAAAGAGGCAGTAAAAGTCAGGACAATCATACAAAGGATTCTTAAGAGGCCTAAAGAAATCTATGTTGCTGCAAAAGATGGAAAGATTTTACATATCAAAGAATGTCCTTTTGCCAAGAAGATTAGGGAAGAAAGCAGAATTATTTTTAAATCAAAGACAAAAGCGTTTAATGAAGGGTATAAGGCCTGCAGCTGTATTAAGAACGTTAAAATTAAAAAAAAAAAAAATAAGTAAGAGAAAAGCTGCTAAAAAGACCTTAGAATTCAGGACCGTCGTGAAGACCGTAGTTCAAAAACAAAAAAAAAGGTACGTAGCTTCAGTTGATGGAGATACTGTTCATCAAGAAAATTGTCCTTTTGCCAAGAAAATTGGCGAGAAAAATAGGGTTTATTTTAAATCAAAGACAAAAGCATTTGACAAGGGTTACAAAGCTTGTTATTGTATTTAGGAAGGGAAAGATATAAAATGACACCAAAAATAAATAAACCAGAAATTATAACCATCATAAAGACAGTCGTAAAAAAACCGAAGAAGGTTTATGTAGCTTCTGTTGACGGGAAAGTTGTCCATGAAAAAAATTGTCCCTTTGCTAAAAAAATAGGGAAGAATAAAAAAATTCATTTCAATTCTAAAACAAAGGCATTTAATGAGAGATATAAGGCCTGTAGCTGTATTCTGGAAGCGAAAAAGAAAAGAAGAAGAGTCGGCAAAAAAACGGCAAAAAAGAAGCCAGAAGTAAAGAAACTGAAAGTTAGAACGGTGGTAAAGACTGTTGTAAAAACAATTGTTAAAAGGCCCAAAAAACATTACGTAGCGGCAAAAGAAGGGGACACATTACACGTGGAAAGCTGTCCTTTTGCTAAAAAAATCGCGCCTGAAAGCAGAATCTTTTTCGAATCGGAAACAAAGGCATTTCATCAGGGATATAAGGCTTGTAGCTGTATTAAAAATATAGAATACCAAAAAAGAAGAAAGAAAAGGATTGTAAAAGTAGCCCAGAAAGTACCAATTAAAACCAGGACAATCATCAAGACTATCATCAAGAGGCCGAAAGCTAGAACGGTTGTAAAGATGATAGTTAAAAGACCTAAAAAACATTATGTTGCGGCAAAAGAAGGAGATACATTGCATTTAGCAAGCTGTCCATTTGCTAAAAACATAAATCCAAAAAGTAGAGTTGTCTTTAAATCAGAGACAAAAGCATTTCACAAAGGGTATAAAGCTTGCAGTTGTATTAAGAAAACCAAAGGTAAGTAATTTTATCCTTTTTATTTTCTTTAAGTTATTTTATTTAAGAACATTAAAACAGGAATATTCTGAAATCAGCCCATTGATTTCTCTTCATAGTAAACTATATAAACTTAACAATTATTCTTTTAATGTCACTTCATTCAAAAAAGAGGTATTTGATTATGGTCATAGAACACATTTTTCCAGAAGATTGGCTTGAAAGTAAAGGCCGTTACGCTTTTATCTTGGGAGTCGGATATTCAATCATAGGGGTATTGATTGCCTCAATCTTATTTCCTGGAGATCCAGCTTTAGTGGCCGTAGCTTTTACGTCTATGCTTCTTCTTCCTGAACTTTACAAGATTTTTTCCATCGAAGAAAGAAGAGAAAGCATCGAAAAAAAAGCTTCTTTAAGCTCTTTATGGCGGGATGATATAGATGTGGTCAGGATTTATGTCTTTCTCTTTTTAGGCATCTTATTAGTATATGCGGTAGGAACGATGCTTCTTCCTCAGATGCAGGCTAACAATCTATTCAGAGAACAGCTGGAGATTAGGTTTGGACAGGGATTTTCAGGACAGGCCGTGGCGGGAAATTTTTCCAGCGACTTGTTTTTCAGTCTTTTAAGCAATAACTTTTTGGTTATGCTGGCTTGTTTCTTTTTAGCTTTGCTTACTGGAGATGGAGCCATCTTTTTGATCACCTGGAATGCCTCAGTTTGGGGCACCATCTTTGGCATTACCGCTAAACTTGCCGGACAGATTTCTGGACAGCACCACTTTTATCTTTTTGGAATTATCATGTTAGTTGTTTTTCCTCATATGATTATTGAAGCTTTGTCTTATATTCTGGCAGCAATTTCGGGAAGTGTCATCTCTAAAGATGTGATCCTTGAAAAGTTTGCCTCCGAACGCTTCTTTGAAGTTTTTAGTTTTAATCTTTACTTATTATTAGGTGCTTTAATCTTCTTGTTGTTAGGTGCTTTAGTAGAAACATTTGTACTGAATAATGTCAGCATCTATCAAGAAATCATCCAGATGAGTTTAAAGGCAACGATCGGTTAGTTTTTTTAAATTTTCTTTTTCTTCTTCAGTTTGTTTTTTTCTTCAGTTTATTTTTAATAATTCTCTATTTTTCTTCTGGGTTGCAGTTCTCATAGAAATCACATTGGCCCGTTTTCCATCTGCATAAAGGAGTTATTTTCTTTTTGTAATCTTCAATTTCTTCAGTACTAGAAGTATGCAGATGAATCAAAGTTATCTCTTTTTTAGCCAGCTCTAACAATTCTTCATCAACAGCAATCATCTTTTGTTTGTTTCTTAAGAAAAAGATTCCTACTTTAGAAGGAGTCTGACCATATTTTTCAAAATAAAGTAAAGAATAGATTGCTAATTGCAATCTGATGCTGTCTTTAAAATCAAAACTAGAATTGGTTTTGTAGTCTATGATGTGCACTTCATCTTCAAGATGATGTATAGCATCGATAAAACCTTGGACAGAATAATGGTCGGAAACGAATTTTTGTTCTCTTATTGGAGTCAGCTGTTGAAAGGCTTCTGGTATTGATATTTTCTTTCTCTCCATTAAAACAGTAAAATCTTTGATAATATGGTTTATCCAGTTCATGATCATCATCATCGTTTCTTCAAAATAAAATCTTTCTTGATCTTTGCTTAGCCCTAATTCATCTAATTTTTCTTTATATTGAGTCCATTGAAACAAGAGCAGTTTTTGTCCTGCTTCTTTAAATTTAATTTTATAATTATTTTCATCAAACAAAGAAGTATCTATTTCATAAAAATTTTCTAACGTAGAATGAGCAATATTACCTCTCACTTGGTGGATATTCGGTAAAGTAGGCAGCTTTTCAATATATTGATAGTAATATTTTCTTGGACATTGTTTGAATGTATTTATAGAAGATGGGGATTCAACTCTTTTTGCCATTTAAGATTATACCTCTTTTTATGATTTAAACAGAAAATCAATCGTTTAAAAATTTTTCCGTGATGGAGTTTAATTAAAAGATAAAAATCTTAAAAAGTGCTTCCCACTCAACAACCTTTATAAACTAAGAACAAAATTAATCTAAATATGTCTAATGATCAAACTCCAGAACAACAGCTTATCAGAGTTAGATTGCCGCAAAAAAACGAGGTTTTAGGCATTGTACAGCAGCGTTTAGGCGGCAGCAGGATGAGAGTTCTTTGTCTAGATGGGAAAGAACGTATCTGCAGGATTCCAGGCAGATTAAGAAGAGGGCTTTGGGTAAGAGAAAATGATGTAGTTATAGTTTCTCCTTGGGAACTGGGCGGAGAAGATAAAGGAGATATCTTTTACAAATATAAAAGTAAAGCCGAAGTAGCTTTTCTGCGTAAGAAAGGTTACCTGAAAGGTGTTGAAGAAGAATTTTAAGTTATTAGTTTTTAGTCAAGGGCTTGAAAATGTTTAAATAAACCTAATATTCATCCAATATTCATTTCTGAGTATAAACAATCAAAAATAGAAATCTACTTAAATAAAATATTCTTCAGTTAATCCATGACAACAGAAAAAAGTCGTTTTAAGTTAGTCTTGTACACTTTTGTCAACACTTTGCTTCTTTTTGGTCTGGTAAGGATTGTTTCTGGAGCAAAAGGTCTTTTCTTTAAACTTGAATTAGCAGGATTATTACTAGTTTCACTGCTTTCTTTTGCAGGCTTGGTTTGTTATGCTAAACCTCACGGAGAAAGAAAACTTTTCTTTGTATCTTTGATGCATTTAAGTAATCTGGTTTTAATCTGGTATTTCTTTGACAAGCTCTTATTAGTATTTATGCTGCTGGCCTTATTTTTATTTTTATTAAGCATCCCTAAAAGATGTTCCAGCTGCTGTCAAGAACCTGAACTGGAACCAGTTCCTGTTGTTGCTGAAGCACCTAAAGTAAAAGAAGAGCCGGTTCAGGAAAAACCGAAAGCTAAACATTCTCCGGGCAAATATGTTGCTAGTAAAAGAAGCAACATTTACCATGAACCAAAATGTGAGTGGGCCAAGAAGATTAATAAGAACGGCCGCCTTTGGTTTGAAGGGAAAGAAGCAGCTTACGAGAAAGGTTATAAAGCACACAGTTGTGTACAATAATTTTTTTTAATCAAATAATTTTTTATTATTCTCTTTTTTTTAAACGTGGAGAATTCTATAACTCTATTGAGTAGTGGTTCGCCCAGTCCTATTTTGACAATAAGTTCTGATTATCATTTTTCCAGAAAAAAACAATCAACCCAATTACTGCTGTTGAGATAGCTGCATCCGCTATGTTGAAGGCTGGCCAAATCCTAAAATCGATGAAATCAATCACATAACTTCTGAACACCCTGTCGATAAGATTGCCGATGATTCCTCCTAAAAATAATGCAAAAAAAATCTGGGGAAATTTTTCTCTAGGTATCTTTTTATACATCAGGATCACTGTAACGGCAACGACTAAAGAGATGACGGCCAGTATTTTCACTTGGTCTTTAAGAATCCCAAAACCGGCGCCAGTATTTTTAACCAGATGAACCGTCAACAATTTTAAGTTTAATTTAGGGTTAAACAACCACACCAGATATTTTGTAAGTTGGTCCAGCAGCAAAATTAAAGAAGAGAGGGATACAAAAAAAATTTCAGTGTTATACTTTTTGAGAAAACTTCCTTTTACCATAACCTTTCTTTCTTTTCTACCCCCGCAGCTTTTTCAAGGTTTGAAAGACGTTGGTCTATGTTTATGAGCATGGCCTTAAGGGTATCTAACTTACTGTTTATCAATTCAAGTTCCCTATTGCTTGAAGGTGGCGGCGGTGCTGGTCTTTGGAAGGAAGCGGTTCCTCGATTATTTCTTTCTGCAGAACTTTTAAAATAATCTGGCGAAGGATGTTCTTCAGGATGTTCTTCTGGGAACGGAGATTTTTCTTCTAAACCAAGGTGATCTTTGGGGAATTCAGCATCTTTATGGTAGTCTATAGCTTCATGACTTAAAGCAGTCTTGTCAAAGTCAAATTCGTCATCATGCTTCCAAAACATCAGTTTATCTAAGATACCCATCCTTAAATGAATCTTTTTAGAGTTTAAATTATTTTTGTTTTATGGTATGGATATTATAGACTCATGGAAGGGGGTGTTCCTCACGGGAGGGAATTGCATTCAAAATAGACTTTAGAAGAGCGAACCCGACCTTGCTCACTAGGAACGCAACTAAATACATCTGTTTTCTCAGATCTAAATTAAACTTCGAAAACTTTATTTACAATAACACCATCCTTATCATATGCTGATAGAATTTCTAATCGTACTGGTAGGGCTGGTGATAGTACTTCTGATGGCCGAAATAATCATCAATAATTCAATTTCTCTTGCAAAACATTACGGCTTATCTGGAACATTCATGGGTCTAACCTTATTGTCTATTGGCACAAGCATCCCGGAAATCATGACTCACATAATCGGAAGTATAGATATTCTCAAAAATCCCAGCCAGATGAATAGTCTTTCCGGATTATTACTTGGTACAAACATCGGTTCAGATATTTTCCAGCAGAACTTTGTTCTAGCTGTGGTGGGATTGGTCGGGACAGTCGTGATTATCAGAAAAAATTTATTTTCCGAGATGGGAGCCTTAGTAGCAGCAGCTTTATTGGTCTGGGTCTTTTCTTTAGGGGGCTTTATCTCTCGGATAGAAGGTGCAATCTTATTATTGGCGTATGTTGGTTATTTGATCTATCTTAAACGAAGAAATATCCGTGAAAAGTTCCTGGCTGAAAACAATCTTAATCGGAAACAAGTTTTGTTTGCTTTTATGTTGATCTTATTCTCTTTTATTGTCATGGCTGTAGTGGCAGACGAAGTTTTAGATGCATCTACCGTCCTGGTCTCTTTACTTCCTATCAGCGCTTCTTTTTTTGGTATAATCATTCTGGGGATCTCTTCAGCTCTGCCGGAATTGACAACTTCCTTGGTTGCAGTCTTCAAGAAAAATAAAGACATCTCTGCCGGGATAATAATCGGCAGTAATATTACTAATCCTCTTTTCGGTATCGGCCTAGGAGCGTTGATCTCAACTTATAGGGTGCCTAACGTCATAGTTCTATTTGATCTTCCCATCAAGATCTTTACGGCCTTGCTAATATATTATTTCTTGATTCGGAACGAGAAACTAAACCGCTGGGAAGCTGTGGTCATGATCCTTTTATATCTTGCTTATGTCTTTGTCAGGCAGGTTTATTTCCCAGTTGATTTTTGATACTTTAGAATGCCTATAAGCAATCATCATCTGTAAATGTTGCACTTATCTGCTATACTTATTTGCTGTAATAAGGCGATTTTTTCAATAGAATTTTACGAACTAACGGTTTTGCTGCTTTGGTTAGATATCTGCCCACTCCTAATCGTCCTTTAATTTGCTGTACATACTTTTTAAAATCGTGTTGTTGGTACTTCAAGACTTTTTCACTTTCTTTTGTGTTCATCCAACCAGTATAATACGGATTTTTTCCAAATGCGGAATCAGGCAGCATCCCTATCCCCATAGTTTCTAACAATTGTCTCATCATCTCACGATAATAAAGTTGGGAACTTTTTCCTCCTCCGATCAGAAAAGTTTTATTAAAGGCTTTTTTATTTCCGATAGCATTTACCGCTGCTCTGCCGGCATCATAAGTGTGCAAAAATTCAATTTTCGTATCCAGAGGAACATCATACATGATCGGATCAATGCTTAATGAGAGGGGCAGAACAGCTCCGTAACGTAAAATGGTATAAGGTATTCCTGAGCTCTTAATGATTTTTTCACAAGCAGATTTATGGCGGGAATATTCATCAATAGGATTTTTACAGGTATTGACTTCCAGCATTTTTTTTTGGTCTTGAGTATTGCCGTATATTGAAACGGAAGAAGCAAAAATTAACTGAGGAGTTTTTTGCAGCTGCCGTATCGCATCCAGGATGTTTAGAGTTCCGAGAACATTCACTTTGTAAGCAAGGAGAGGATTTTTTTCGCTGCCCGGAGGAATTATAGCTGCCAAATGGATCACAGCTTCAATATCTTCTGTCATTGTCTTTTTCACATCAGAAGGGTTGCTTATATCTCCCCACACAAACTTAACTTTTTTATATTTTTTGGCAGACCACTGATTCTTTGCCGTCTTCAGGTCAAAACACTTTACTTTCTGGTTTTGTTGGAGAAGAATATTGAGAGAACTTTTGCCGACATTTCCGAAAGCTCCGGTTAATAAGATAGCCATATCTGTTTTAAAAGAGTCTTACCTTATAATGATTTCCACATATATTTCACAATATCCCCATTAGGTTCTATCATTAAGATCCTCAACAGCGGACTCTAAAGTTGTTAGAAGGATGTCTTTTCCTTCATTAAAAACAAAAAATAAAATTTAAAGAAAAAAAATAAAGAAAATAAAAAATCATTTCTTTATTTTTCTGTAGACCAACCAAACAGCTAAGGCTGCTAAAGCGTAAGGTAAGACCACAAAGATCAAGCTCAGTAAACTATTGAAACTGTCAATTAGTCTTCGGACTAATTCTGAAAACTTCACAATTGCAATGTTAACATAATCAGATTGTTTTTCAGTCAAAGACACTGAGATGGTAGAATACTCCACTTTTTCGCCGGTACTTTTCAGCGAATCTTCCAAGTATTTTATAGTTCGTTCCTGAGAAAAGATCCTGTCGTTAAGATTGATCTTGTCATCTATGTCTTTCGCTTCTTCATACATCTGTAGGTATCTTTTCAACCTTTCTTTTTCTGCTGCTAATTCTATCTCTAAATTTTCAAACTGGGCAGTTATATCTTGAGCATTCTCGGAGAAAAAGGTTACTTCCCCAATCTGTTTGAGCTGTTCGATGATCGCATCATACTTTTTAGTATCAACCTTGATCTGATAATTCCCTGAGAAGTAAGCTTCTTTGCCCTGTCCACTCTTCCAAGTATTTTCATTCAAGAGATAAGAATCAGTAGAGGTGACGATAGATTTTAATTGTGTTTCTGCTTCTTTAAAGCTGCCTCTTTTAACTTCACTGCCTAAGCTGACACTTTTGGTTATCTTCCTTTCTTCCACCTGCGGAGCAAAATCTTCATTATAGATTGGATACATTCCTGGAGCCATCGCTTTTTCTGCCATCATCGAATTAGCTACTATTCCCATTTGACTACTGCTTCCAAATCCGCCCATCATTTCATAAAGTGGCGCTCTACTTCCAGAAAAAAGTATTACTAAAACCAAACTAACCACCACTAAAGCGATCAGCCAGTTTTCTTTTATTGTTTCCCATTGATTTTTAAGAGTCATTTGACTTCACCCTGAGATTGAATATCAAAGGAGTATATAAATTTTACAAAAACTGTGAAGAGGATTAAAATTATAATTCTTTAGCCATGGCTTTAAGAATGTCCAAAGCTCTTTCTTTTTTATTCTGGGCTTTGGTGATAGCACTACCGATTACCAGTATTGAACTGGAACAATCTTTGACAGCCTGTTCAGCAGTATAAAGTTGTTCTTGTCCACTTCCGTGATCATTTTCGTACCTTATCCCTGTAGTGACATACAACCATTTTCCAAATTTTTTTTCTAACCCCCCAGCTTTATTTGCAGGACAGACAATTCCATCTAGACCCCATTCTCTCGCTAGTTCGGTTCTTTTTTTAACTAAATCTTCATAGCTTATTCCCAAACCTTGTTTTTCAAGATCCTTATCACTGAGGCTGGTCAAGACGGTCACCCCCACTACTTTTGGAGCAGGAATATTTTTTTTAAAGGCAGCTTCTCGAACTCCTTCTAACGCTTTCTTGCACATTTCTTCCCCGCCGGCAAGATGGACATCTATAATATAAACTCCCGGAACAGTGCTAGCGATCGCTGACTTATAAACTGTGTTAGGAGTATCATGTAATTTTAAATCCAGAAAAATGTTGGCTTTTCTTTCTTTATTGCCTTGTAAATTGTTGCTGTTCAGATAAACTCTTTCAATGAGGGGATATTCGGTCTCGGCAGCTGCGATGTGCAGTTCCTTCCCGATTTTAAACATCCCGGTATAATCTGAAAGATTAAAGACCAGATTCATAGCTTCAGAGACGCAAGAGAAGTCTAAGGCGAGACAGACCCTTTCTCTGGCTTGGTATTCTTTTAAAGTTAGCATTATCATTTTCCGACTCCGTAAGTGTTAAGGTATCTTTTAAATTTTTCCAGAGTAGCATCATCTAGTGGCCGTTTTTTTCCATCTATAAAAAGAGGGTATTTTTCTTCAAAGAGATAATTAATCGTATCAGCGATATTACTGATAGAAACAACCGGCACATTCGTTTCTGCCGTAAATTTACGGAGGGCATCTTCCCCTGGAGCGTCTAAGATAACGTGTTTGATCTTCCAGGCTGTTTGTTCAATATCAGAGAGTCCTTTAGGCATCTCTTCATCATAAATAGCTGTAGTTTGTTCCCGATCAACTCCGATAGCTATGTAAGATAAGGACAGATCAATTTTTTTATTTTCTCCTTCTTCCTTTATTTTTTTAAGAGATTCATATTTTGTTTCCATGGAAGTGGCTACATCATCTAAAAATCCGATCTTAGCCTGATCAAAAAAAGCGCCGGTAACAAATAGTTTTTTTCTTCCTGTAGCTTCTCCGTGCGCTTTAGCTTCTTTGCGGTCATATTCAAAAGGTAGATCCAGACCGTATTTTCGGTGTAATGATCCTGCTGTCGCTACAACGATAGCGCTGCCTTTATAAGAAGGACCGAAGAGAAGATCGGTCTTTTCAATCAGATGGGCATTGACCAACAAATCGGCATAAAAATCACCTAAGGCAACAATGCTTTTTCCAGTATTTAATTTACCCATATTGACAAAATAAGGTGTCGGTCTTCCGTCTTTAAGGAGAAGATTATCAGCAAAATACAAGACTCCAGAATCAGCAAGAAATTCAGCAAATCTTTTTTGGTAAGTTTCCATAGCTGATGTAATTAAGTTTAAACTTTAAAAAAATAATGGAATTAAGTCCTTTAATTAAAAGAACTATCTTTTTGGCTTAAGGCGTCAATCTCTCTGGATCCCTAGGCAGCAAGATCGCTTCCCGGACATTATCCAAGTTTAAGATCTGGGCCGTAATCCTATCTAAACCAAAACCAACTCCTCCATGAGGAGGGCATCCGTATCGGAAGATGTCCCGATAGAACTGCATCTTTTCGATGTCGACACCTTTTTCCAGAGCCTGCGCTTTTAGGATATCTAACCGATGCTCTCTTTGTGCTCCGGTAGCTATTTCTACGCCGTTGAAAAGCAGATCAAAACTTTTTGTAACGTTTTTATTGTTATCAGGCCTCATGTGGTAAAAGGCTCTTTTCTTCCAAGGATAATCTAGCATGAAGACAAAATCACATTGATATTTTTCTTTGATGAATTCTCCGACCATCTTTTCAGCTTCAGCATCCAAGTCGTCATCTTCTGGGATTATTTTTCCTTTTACCTTCAGCATTTTCCTGGCTTCAGGGAGAGAATATTTTGGGATTTTTTTAGGCACGTTTACTGTAACTCCTAATCTCTTGAATTCTTCCTTGCAGGAAACTTTCAATTCTGATAACAAGAAGATGAAATATTTTTCGATCACGTCCATGACATCGTTTTCATCTTCGATGAAACCCATCTCAAAATCTACACCGGTAAATTCAGTTAGATGCCTGGTAGTATGAGATTTTTCTGCCCTAAAGATAGGTGCAATCTCGTAGACTTTTTCCAAACCTGAAACCACAAACATCTGCTTGTAGACTTGCGGAGACTGCGCCAAAGCGGCAGTTTTTCCAAAATAATTAATCTTGAATTCTTCCGCCCCCGATTCAACCCCAGAAGCAGTAAGCTTTGGTGTCTGTATGTTTATGAACTTTTCCTGTTCAAAGAATTTTACGGTAGTACTATAAATCTTGGAACGGATAGTGAAGATATCTTTGATTTTTTCTCTTCTCACATCTAAAAAGCGGTAATCCATCCTTTTGTCTAATTTAGTAGTGGATTCCTCAGTTACATCGACTGGCAAAGGTGTCTCGGCTGGACTGATAACTTTAATTTCCTGAGCCGACAATTCAATTTCTCCAGTACCTGCTTCTTTAACCTGTGATTCTGGCCTGGCTTTAACTTCTCCGCTTATTTGCAGAACATCTTCCTTATTCAGATTCCTGAACTCATGTGCGAGATCTTTATTTAGAAATACTTGTGTTTTCCCAGATCTATCACGTAGGTCCAGAAATCCAATTTTTCCGCTTATCCTGACTGAATCTACCCAGCCTGATAAGGTGACTTTTTGACCAGCTTCTTTTTTACTCAATTCCCCGCAGGTATGTGTTCTTAGCATTTTAAAGGCTAGAATAAGGGAATGTTTTTATTATTTTCTATTATTTTCTATTCTAATTTAAGAAAAAGAGAAAAATTCAAAAAAACGTCCCGAACCATTGAATTTTTTGAGCTTAAGCTTTAGTTGGAATTTTTAATTCCGTATTCTCCCTGTTTTTCTAATACTAGGTAAACAAATACGGCTGTACTAGCAGCAGAGTTAAGATGTTCTTTGGGAAAGGAACGAAGGTATTTTTCTAATATTTCCACTAGGAGGGGGTTTTCCTTAATCATGTTATTTCTAGCTTCTTCAAGATTTCTCTCAAGTTCACTCTCATTACTTTTCAACAAGGTATCAACAATATCCTTGTTAACTCTGGGCACTCCTTTTTTAGTATACATCTTTTCACGTCTAAAAATTATTGAATTCTCTAATTAAGCAAATCAATTTTAGTTCTGTAGTATAATTAAAAATTATTTCTTCTTCTTTTTTTTAGGAGCTTCTTTTTTCTTATACACTACAAAATAATAAATTATTGCTATGATGATGCTAAAGAAAACAGCGCCAAGAATCCAGAGAACTTTATGAGCAGATTTCATCTTTTTTTGCTGCGTAGCTACATCATAGATTACCCAGATCATTGCCACTATTCCAATTAACCAGCCTATCAT
>JAHJDB010000069.1 GCA_018812765.1 Nanobdellota archaeon | reverse complement strand
TTTCTTCTTTTGGAGATTTTATCAAACATTATAATGAAGAAAGGCTCCACATGAGCCTTCATTATAAAACACCAAAAGAAGTTTGGGATGAACTGAAGCGGAAGTAGTTTCGTGACCGGAAGCAGTTTCGGGATAATAGACCCAACTAAAATAACCAAAAACTTAATAAATGAAGATGAAAAGATTAAGACATCTTAATTATGCACCGGTAGTTTAATGGCTAGAATCCCGGCCTTCCACTCTGTAAGGAGAAGAGAGCCGGTTATCCGAGTTCGAATCTCGGCCGGTGCACTTTATTCCTGATAATTTAACCAATTAAGCCAAACTATTTTAGCAAAATTTTTAAGTAAATTCCGTTCTGCTTGACTCATGCACCAACTTATTCAAGAAGAAAACAGATGGACCTTAGAAACGCTTAGCGATGACTCTGATACGAATAAAGACAAACTGGAAGAAAGATTGAAAGGCTGCTGTTTTCTTAAGGAAGCCAAAGAAGCTAACGATTATATTGCAGAAATCCGTTATGAAAAAAAACTTCACGATGACCTGGTTTATGTTCAAGTCGTTGTTTTAAGAAATAAAGAAAATCCTTCTCTGACAGAAAATGATGTCTTATTTTTTAGAAGAGAAGCTTACGAAGGGAAAACCTGTAAAAGAGATGCTGCTGCTTATGCTAAAGATTTAAAGAACACTATAGATGAACAGTTTTTTAAGACGTCACGAGAAAAACCCGTAAATTAACCTGATTTTTTTTTAATCGTCAAGATTTATCCTAAACTCTAAACCGTAGTTTAAAAAACCGATTGCTTTATACATCTCATGAACCTGCTCATTAGAATTTCTGCTGGTACAGACTAGCTTATAGCAGCCCCTTCTCTTTGCCTCGGCAATGACTTCTTCCGTCATCATCCTGCCGATCCCCTGTCCTCTAAATTCTTCTTCTACAAAGAGATCTTCCATAAAGCCGAAAAGCTGTTTATGCAAATCATTGTTCAGGATATATAGAAAAACTCTGGCAGCTTGCTTACTGTCTTTTTCCAGGATTAATTTTACACCGGTTCCCTTTAATTCCGTTTTTTTTATCTCCATAAAGTTAAAAAATAAGAAAAGAAGTTAATAATGGTTGTGAATCTGATGCTTAAACTCTTCTGTTTAGGCTCTATTGTTTAGACTCTAAAGGTTGTTCTTTTTCATTTAGCACAAAACTTCCAGCAACCAATAAAGGAAAAACAATCGTAGCATCACAATGTATTTTCACATTAGGAGCATTAGCCTTAACTTTTCCCCAAGTGATCGCTTCTTCAATTCTTGCACCAGAATCAGAGCCGTCATATTCCTGAGCGGTGTTGACATAGACCGCAAAATCTAACCCTTCCTTGAAGATATTAGCGTTTAAAGTAAAATGCTTACTGATACCTCCGCCCAGAACGATAGCTGCCGTCTTTTCTGAATTCAAGACAAAATCAACTATATCCTTCATCTCCTGGCTGACATCTAACAGAAATTCCGGATTGCTCTGCTTAAAGAAATAGATCAAGTCACCGATAGAACCGTCAATAATGCCAGGACAAAAGACTGGAATATTATTTTTAGCTGCCCAGTATAAGATTGAACTTTCATCGTTAATCTCTAAACCTAGTTCTCGGATTAGGCTGTTAGGGCAGAAAACCTTACCGCTTTCTTTTTGGACTGCATAAATTCTTTGAAAAAAATTTTGCATGAACTCGTCAAAGTAAGCAAACCGGTCATTCGGCACAAAAATATTTCCGGTCCTGTTGATGCCGTGCTCAAAAAGCATCCTTCCCGAGATCTCAAATTTCCCCATCACAAAAGGTTTCAGGCATTTGATGATATCTTCTTCCACGCCTCCTGCTGATGTGACTAAAACATCAACTTTCTTGTTCTTAACAAGGAACTTGATCACTTCCCTATTGCCGGAACTAACTTGATTAGAAGTATAAGCCAAGAAAATTTTTGCTTTTTCTCTCTGCATCGCTTTTATGATCTCTATACCTTCTGCCAGATGCGACCCTTGGAAACCCATCAAGGAATAAGACTTCAAAAATTCATTAAAGTCTAGTCCTTTTTCAAAATCATAACCTTTTATCTCAGGATGACCTTCCAGGGACATGCTTTGTTTTACTGATCCATATTGAGTGTGCTTCATCTTTTGAACATTTTCTGATTTCATTTTTAACCTCGTGATTATTTTGTTTTAGTTATTACTGATTTTATTGCCTTACAAAACCTAAAAAACCGACCTATTGATAACTAAGAAAAAGTGATGCTTAACTTCCGGCTTTACGTACTGAATCCATTATTTTTTTCTAGAAACAGTGGTGATTTTTAAATCTTGCCCTGAATAATTCTATGATATCATTTTTTTTAAAAAAGTAAGAAAAATAAAAAAATCATCCAATCATCCAATCATCCTTCGAATTAAGGTTTCATACTGAAACAAAAATTCTCTACGGAGATTTATGTTGCCAGGATAATATTAAAAAGAGGTATTATTTTCTGATTAACCATTTAGGCTCGGCAGATTTTACCGGCCAAGATGACTTTTTCTACAGAGCCTTTAGAAAAAAAGAATCAGCAATCTCTTTTTTGAACAACTCATCTGAAAAGATTATTATCCTAGAAATTTCAATAAGAACATCAAAGCAACTCCAAATAGCATTGCAAACAAGTGCCAGAACGATTCCTTAGCCCGACATACCTTATGCAGTTCAGGAACTAAGTTAGAACCGGCGATATAAATAAATCCGCCTGCTGCAAATGGTAAAATGAAGTACATGAAGATTTCTGACTTGGCTCCTAGAATTAAACCGACGACAGCCCCCACAATCGCTAATGCTGCCGATAAGAAATTAAACAGTAAAGCTTTTTTTGAGGAAAATCCTGAATATAACAACACTCCAAAATCAGCCAGTTCTTGAGGGATTTCATGCATGACGACGGCAATGGTAGTAGCGAAACCTACAGGTATGCTTACCAAATAGCTAGCTGCGATGATTAATCCATCACCAAAATTATGCACGCCATCTCCTAATACATTCATGATTCCGATGTGGTGAGGTTTATCTTCATGGACTAAAGGATATTCCGGCTTACATTGACTCCGCCAATGAATGATTTTTTCTAAAATAAAAAAAGTTATGATTCCTGATAAAACGAATAAGGAAAGATTAACTGTAAAACCATGTTCTTCAACTGCTTCCGGCAGGAGATGTAAAAAAGCTCCTCCAAACAAAGATCCCGCCGAAAGGCTCACTAAGATCAATAAAATCTTGCTCAATTTTTTTTTGTTCAACATCAGGGAAATAATTCCGATTAAGGAAATTAAAGAAACGATTACAACACTAATGATCGTATAAAGCGCTACATTAATCATGATTAAATAAAAAAACTAATAATTTATAAATGTTATTGATTCTCGTTATCAATAAGTAAATGAGACAAACACTGCAAAAGAAAATTTTAAGAGAAGAATTAGCAAAGTTTAATTCCTTCTTTGATGGAAATGATTTGTATCAAAAAGTCAGTAAAAGAAACCATAAAATAGGGATTGCTACTGTTTATCGCTTTTTGAAAAGATTGGTCGAAGAAGAAGAGATCCATTCTTACTTATGTGGAAAGAGAACAATTTATTCTGGAAATAAAGATAACCATTGCCATTTTGTTTGCAAGAAATGCGGTAATATTAACCATTTCCAAATTAAAAATCTTGATTTCTTAAATATTAAAGGAGAAGTTTGCCATTTCCAGATTGATGTATATGGTACCTGTGAGAAATGTCTTAAATAAAAAATAAAATGACATCCTCCCCACCCTAAAGGATGGGGTATCCTTGTTGTATTGTTAAGCTATCCCGTGATGTGTTTGCTGATT
>JAHJDB010000068.1 GCA_018812765.1 Nanobdellota archaeon | reverse complement strand
TTTCTTCTTTTGGAGATTTTATCAAACATTATAATGAAGAAAGGCTCCACATGAGCCTTCATTATAAAACACCAAAAGAAGTTTGGGATGAACTGAAGCGGAAGTAGTTTCGTGACCGGAAGCAGTTTCGGGATAATAGACTTGCTAAAAGTTCTAAGAAAATTATATAAAGCAACCAATCTATTTCACTAAGATGGTAAATTTCGTTAAATTAAGAAAGGAAATCCAGGATTATGATAGTGAAAGAGAAAATCTGATCAAAAAGAGCAGAGATGTTCTTAAGCTTAGCAAGCAGGTTATTTATGCTTTACATCGGGACGATGTTCCTAATGCCACTAAATTAGTTCAACAGATAGAAGCAGAAAAAAAACTCCTGGAAGGGATCGCTAAGAAAGATAATAAATTAGCTTATGAAGGCAGTTATAAGGTTGCTATTCAGGAATATGTCGAGGCTCTCTTATTTTATCATTTTGTAAAAGACGGTAAATTAGTTGACTTAAAGGTTCTTCCTGAACATTTTGTGTTAGGTTTAGCAGACCTTCCTGGAGAATTAGTCCGAAAAGCGGTGTTCTTGGCCGGAAAAGGCCAGGTGGAAAAGGTAGTAAAAATTAAGGATGAAGTTGATTCAATCTACGGAGAGCTTCTTAGTTTTGATTTCCGCGACAATGAGATCAGGAGAAAAGTTGATGCCGTTAAATACGACCTTAGAAAATTAGAAGATCTGGTTCTAGACTTGAAATTAAGGAAAAGGTAAAACTAACTGGAAAGTAAACTAACAAGATTAACAATAAAGAAATATTTATTCGAAAAATTTTTTTCTTGCTGTTTTGGTGTCATAATCTCCGTTGATGATATTTCCATAGATATCTGTTCCATGCAAAGCTTCCCAAATAGAAAAAATAGAATTTCCAACTGCATGGAAAGGGGGATTCATTGGCGTGAACATATTTTCCTGGATCAACTTATCGGTGATGGAAATATTTTTATTGAGAAGATTCTCATTAGCTCTAACTCCGGGAAAAAAACCGCACAGCAGCCTGTAAGAAGCTTTAAGTTCAGCTAGGGAAATATCAATGGTATCATGCAGATATGCCGGATTATTTTCTTTTTCGAAGTATTTGTAAGCCATCTGTTTTTGAACTCCTCGGGCATGGCCTTCTAAAAACATTTTTAAATTAAAGTGATGACTTCCGGTCCTATTTTTTCCTGAAATATTGGAGAACTGGACGTGGTGGGCAAATTCGTGTGCCAACTCTACCTTTATCAAGGCTAAATTATTTTCTTTTAAAGAGATAAAATTTTTATTTATAGAATAATGGCTTCCGGTCATCTGCATACTTTTATTCAGGCCTAGAAGGGTAAGGAAAGATAATCCTCCGAAGAGCAAAGCGCCGAAACCCATCAACGGTTCATAAGTGGACAAGGAATAGAGTAAGGTGGTTCCAACGATGCTTGTAGCCAAGGGCACTCTCATCTCTCTAGAAAAAAAATTAATATATTCAATAGGGCATTCTTTTACATCTGTTCTTAAAAAATAATTTACATCCCCTCTTACTTCTTCGAACAGGTTGCTAAGCTCTTTTCTTTTTGGAACCCTGCCAAAATCCATTCCTCCCAGGATCTCTTTCTGCAGGTTTGCTCGGATAGTAGAATCTTTGTCGATAAGATATTCTAGATAAGGGATGTTTTGCCGCTTGAAAAAACTAATTGCAATATTCTTATTCGTGAATTGAGCAAGATACTCAGAATCTAACATCTTAGGCTTAAGATTTTTCAAAGTTATATAAGGATGTTTTACCACTCCCCAATAATAAAAACAAAAGATTTATAAATGGATCCTCTTGTTAAGAAAGAATGAAGATTCTAGCTTTAAGCGACATCCATGGAGATGTAAACTTCATGAAGGAAATGGCTGAGAAAGGAGCTAAGGAGAAGGTTGATTTAGTCATTCTTGCAGGAGATCTGTTCACTTTTGATAACCACAAAGCCGGTCTCATCAAACCGTTTAAAGAGAAAGGTTTAGAAGTAGCCGTGATTCCTGGAAATCATGAGGGTTTGGCTGAAATAAATTCCATGGTAGAAAATTATGGTGTTAAAAATTTACATGGTTATGCTCTTAAGTTTGGAGATATAGGGATTTTTGGCTGTGGCTACGGTGATGTAGGCTTACATCAATTAGGAGAGAAGGATTTTTTTAACACTTTGAAAAAAGCGCATGATTCTTTGAAGGATGTTAAGAAAAAATTGATGGTCACTCATGTTCAGCCTAATGACAGTATTTTAGGTTTAGGTCTATTCCCGGGAAGTTCAGGAGTGAGGAAAGCTATTGAGGATTTTCAGCCGGACGTGCATATCTGCGGCCATGTTCATGAGACTGAAGGGATTGAAGAAGTGATCGGCGGGACGAGAGTGTTTAATGTCGGCAAACGAGGAAAGATTATTGAGTTATAGTTTCTTGAATTCATGTTTTACGGATAAATAATTCTCTCCTGTTGTTAGAAATTAAATTTAAGTTTAAAAGTTAAAGGGTAAATAAATGGAGGAATGTTATCTAATAATTTCATGGCCCTTTAAATTAGGCATTTCTTTATAAAGCTAATCTCTCTTTATTTTTCTTTACTTTTTCCCACAAATTATACCTAAAAGAGATAAATTGTTTATCTTCAAAACCCCATAAATATTTAAAGAAAATTTACTTCCTTCTTGTTATGTTAATCGACTGTCCGGAATGCCACCATCCTTTACACGAAGGCCAGCACAAATATGCTGATGGAATGTTCTTAGTAAAGTATTGTAAACAATGCGGCTTTAGGAAAGAAGTGGCCCTAGAAGAAAAGTAATTTTGTAACTCTTGATGGGTGACAAAAACAGAAACATTTATAAAATATCTTTATTCTAAAAAAAACAGATGGACTTATCAGGTTTTGAACGGAGATTACAGGAGGAAGGCGGATCTGTAACTAGAGGCATTTATGCTCGAAAAATAATTGCAGAAATAGTCAGTAATCCCCATCTAAGTTCTCAGGAAAAACTGAAAAAAATAAAAGAAGTTAAAGGATTTAAATCAATAGTGCTTGAAATTTGGAGAAAAGGAAAACCAATAATTATAGAACCTAACAGGATTCCTTTGAGAGAAGGTTCTGGTATATTTTATACTGAAGATGAGAAACTAGAACAATTTATTTCAACCGCTCAGGACGTTCTTTGCTCTGAAGAGTATGGTGGTCCAAAACTTGCTGTTATTAGGGATACTAATTCATACATTATTCAAGCTCAATCTACAGATGAATCCAGAAACCTCGATAGCTTTTTGCGAGACCTTGGTGGAAGAGAATATATTCAGATGATCAATTTGCCTTTTATTGTCAAAGAGTTCCTTAAAGGTGGCACTAGATCTAATCCATTGACCACTAGTGAAAGGGACGGAACTTTTGTCTTGGAAGATATCTTAAAGAACGATGCTAATCCCAGAATTAAGGCTTTCATGGACATAGCTTTTAGTTTTTATAATCAAGTAGAAAGAGCAATTGAAGATAGAACTTCTGAGTACCTTGCTTCTAGAGATAAAGAGAAAGGAAGGATAAATGAGAAGATAACTATTGATATTTTCGGCTCTGATGATAAAGGTTATCGCACCCTTATTAAGAAATGTATGAAGAACAAGCTGAAAGGTAAAGCCGATAATTTCATCGTCGATGCTCTCCTAGCAACT
>JAHJDB010000067.1 GCA_018812765.1 Nanobdellota archaeon | reverse complement strand
TATTTATTAGATTATATTTAATACTATTAAACGGGTGATACTTATGGCTTATGATGTATTGGGAAATTGTGAAGTCTTGCAGTCTGAGGCGACAAAGGCGCAAAACATAGTTGGTTCTAATGAGTTTGCTAAACTCAAACGTGTTTTACGTAAACTGAGAATGGATGCACGGCGTGCTGTGTGGCATGTGCCTGACAATATCAAAGTGAGTGTAGAAAAGGTGCAAGGGGCGATTAAGACAGCCATTGCAGAGTTAAATCAAATCCAGGAATTAGGCGAGCATTTAGAGGAAGTTGACAACATAATTGATATGGCTGCTACCAAAAAGAGAGCTGCAAAACAAGAAATTAAAAACGAAATTGCAGAACATCAAGAAAAACTAACTAAGTTTGTTGGAGTTATTGTTGACCAATCATTTGCAGCTGTCAATGTGGCTAGGGGAGAAGCCAAAAAAAAGGAAGAGAAAGTTGAAAAAGAAGCGGAGAAAGAGTCATCTCCAGGAAGAGTGGAAGCTCCCATAGGTAACCAGTCTGGTCAACTCCTTGTTGACAAGTGGTTAAAGTGTAAGGACAAGTCCGGCAATATCGTCGGCTGGGGCAATCCTGTTAGGTCATTAGTGCGTTTGCAGTATGGTGAGATATTCGTCTTTGCTCCTCGTTATTGGCAAGTAAGGATGGTATCTGAGGAGGATTTCATTATTCTCAAAAGATGGTTCAACTTTCAGAACAGTTGGGAAGACAAGAAAGAAATTGTGCTTGTGACAGTGGCAGACGCTGCCAACCCCAATTCTCATGCGCCTAACACTAAGGGACTGCTAAGATTCACCTAGTTTGGAACTGTAAAATAAAGAGGTAATTCTTTATTTTTGATTTCTTGTTCTTTATAGTAGAAATGTGTTTCCTAACTATTTTTACAATGTCTTTATCAGACCTGACTTCTTTGTGATGACTAAGAGAAAATTTCATGAATAAACAACTCATTCATTAGCTTAGTGAAATATTCTGCTTTTTTTGTCTCTTGAAATAATGACAAGAAAAAATCCTCAAGATCTTTCAATGATTCAAGGTTTTAGTGTGATGAAAAAAAAGATCATTTTTTTCATTGACAACACCTCTTTTTAATCTAATTAAATGTTAGATACTTAAATAATTTGTTTTAAGAATTGTCCATTTTTCCGTTTCGCAACCTTTAAGCTAGAATAATCCGAGAAAGAGGGGGGACTATTTTTTGGAAGCTAATTTAAAGAAAATTCCTAAAATTTAACCATTCACAATGCTAAGAATTTCTTGCCCATACTTCATTACCTTTACAGGGCCAAAACCATGGATTTCTTCTAAATCTACCATTGTTGCAGGCATTCTCTGAGTAATTTCATCTAGAGTTTTATTATTCATTACCATATAAACAGGAATATTCATCTCCTGACTAATGTTCCATCTCCAATTCCTAAGCCTTGTAGTTAAATCAATTGATGTTTTTTGAACTTTAACCTTTGGAATAGATAGATTAATTTCCTTTTCTCCTAACATTTCCAACATCTTCTCTGTAATGAAATAAGTTGGCTTCTTACCTGAATGTGTTAAATACAAACTCTTCCTAGCCCTGCTCATAGCAACATAAAACAATCTTCTCTCTTCCTCTTCTTTATCATATTCATCTATCTTAATCATTTCAATAACTGGATGTTCACTTCCTTTACAAGGAAAATTAACCATAGTACAGCCAATTACAAAAACCATATCAGCTTCTAATCCCTTAATAGAATGAATCGTAGCTAAAGTAATATCGTCTTCTCCTCCAATAACGCCTCTTCTCATTTCATCACTTCTTACAATATGTTTAATACCTCGTGCTTTCAAGATTTGAGAAAGATTATGCAACTGCCTATTAGTTCTCGCTAAAACAAATATCTCTTTTCTAGGCAGCTTAGAAGCAAGAATACACTGAATTACAAACTCAAACTCTGTTTCCTCTAAAGGAAATTTAAACATTTTAATATCCTTATCTCCCTCTGCATTAGAATCTAAATCAGCTAATCCCATCTTGCGGATAGAATTGTTAATTAACTCTACAATATGCTTAGTTGACCGATAGTTCTTTGTTAAAGTAATTACATCACATTGAGAATACTTCTCCTCGAAATTAAGAATATACTTAATATCAGAACCTCTCCAGCCAAAAATTGACTGCCTTGGATCGCCAACACAAAATATATTTTCTGAGTTAAGAAGATCAATTAATTTAATCTGGGTTGAATTTACGTCTTGATACTCGTCTATCAAAATGTGGTCAAATTTAGGAATAAGACTTTTATTCTCTTCAAAAAGGGAGATTGTATCAAGTAACTGATCTGCAAAATCTCTTAAACCATTTTTTTTCATATATGCTTCAATATAATTACAAACCCCAAAAACCATTCTGGCGCTTAATTCATCTTTAGCAGCAGCAACATTAAATGATGCTTGGTTAATGGGCATATTCTTAAACTTAAAATAATCTCGAACAAAGAAACAATCGTTCATAAAGATGTTTGCCAACTGTTCTGGAGTTTTACCCCTCTGCTGAGCATCACTAAAGTATATGTTTATGGCTTGAGCAATATCCGTATTTAATGAGGAAAGTGCTTTCTTAATGACACGAAGCTTATCTCCATAAGTAATAACTCTTACTGATCTTAAATAAACAAGATCATTATACCTTTTAAGAATTTTTTCACAGAATGAATTAAATGTTTCAACTTTTACTTCATCAAGATAGCCAACCTTAGACAATCTGTCCATCATTTCTTTTCTTGCTTTTCTAGTAAAAGTAACTGCTAAGATTTTTTTTGGATCAACAGACTTGTACTTAACCATAAACTCTATTCTTTTAGTCAAAACAGTAGTTTTTCCTGTACCTGCTCCAGCTACGCAAAGTAATTGTTTTTTATTGCTGATGATGGCTTTCTTTTGAGCATCATTGTAACAAGCAAGAAAGTCTGTAAAATTACTAAATAATTTTTTATCTTCTTCAGTAATTATTGTTTCTTTCTGCTTGAAATTGAAAGCAAGTTTTCGTTTGTACAAAGCAGGACTACTTATCTCCAATCTCCCTTTTGGATTTAACTCTAACACTTTCCAGAATTTGTTTTTGCTTAATGGAGTTACTTCAATCATGTTATTAAGAATGAGATTGTCTATTAGTCCCTCTAATTCATCTTTTTCATAAGCTAAGCTTCCAAAATGTTCTCTGGAAGAAAGCCCGTTCCTTGTAATTGGTTTAGTTTCTTTACCTTGTAAAAAATCTATCAACAACTTTCTTCCGACAGAAAAAGGTATTTCATTGAGAGCCTTTAATACGAATAAGTAATCAAGTTCTTTTCTATCAGCCTCCATAAATTATGAGGAATGTAAATAATTTAATAATGTTTTGATAGTCTAGTAGATATAAAAAAAAATCAACCCATCCCAAGTGGAGCTTTCTTTTGGCTCCATTTTGTGTAGTATCCTGATTTGCATCTCTTCTTCTTATCTTTAGAATCTGGCGGTCTGCCTAACCTTACTCCTTTCTTCCGTAGATAATCTAATTTAGCTTTCGTTCTTTCTCTTATCATGCTCCTCTCTAACTGTGCAACTGCTCCCATGATCTGCAAGAAAAACATGCCCTGACTAGTTTTAGTATCTACACTTGGATTCAGGCATATAAATTGAATATTTTTATGATTCCACTCTTCTATTATTTGAATTAGGTGAACTAAACTTCTTCCTAATCTGTCGAGTTTCGCTACGAGAACTGTATTAAATTCCCAGTTGCGGATAGCCTGCATTATCTTATCCAGTTCCGTCCTAGAAGCCTTTGCACCACTTACTTTTTCTTCAAACACTTGATAGCACCATCCTTCTTTTTTACACATTTCAACCAGGGGAACTCTTTGCTGGTCTAAAGTCTGGTCTCCCGTCGATACACGGCAGTAAATGGCTACTCGTTTCATCTGTTCAAAACCCCAGATAAAGGAATCCCTTTACATAACCGCATTTAGTACAGTAGTGATATTTACCATATTTGTCTTTATGTTCATTATCAATCGGTTCATTACAATTTTCACAATGAAATTCATTTTCCATCTTCATGTACCTCCATACATCAACTACTTTTTAAAAAAAAGAAAAAAAATCAAATGACAGCATCATCTCTGTCGTCAAAGTAATCCTCTCCGTACTCATATGGTTCGTTGTAGTCTTCCCAGCCACAGCTCTTACACTGTTTGACCATATTACCATTGACATTGATTTCCTCAATGGCTTTTTCGCAAGTAGGACACTTATCCATTGTTATCACTTTTCATCACAACTTCATAATATTTTACCGGCTTTATGTCTGTGATTATTGTCTTATGGATGATATACTTTCCATCCTTGCTCTTGCCAATATGTGTTTCCACAATCGGCTTGTTTTGTCCTATCTGTTCATTTTTGTTTTCCATTTTGTTCTACCTCCAAAGGTTTATTTTTTGTTTTGTGAAAATTATCTGAGATGAAATCAAGTATCCACTGAAATCCTTGTAAAAATAATATCAATGCCAATATCCCAACTCCTAGCCATCTAAAGAAGGATACAATATTATCTGAAACTACAGGTAGGAAATCTAGTCCAAAACTCAAAGATAATAGTATCACTGGAATTATCAATCGTATGAAAAATTCCTTCGTTGTCGTTTGTTTAATCATTTTTTATCAACCTCCAATATTTGAATAGAATTTAGGTCTAAAGTTTCAAAATTATTAGCTCTAAGTACGGGCAAGTTTTGAACCTCGAAACGTTCAAATTTTGCAGAATCAGAGTCTCTAACTGCGGAATTTGAACCTAAAGAAAAATAGCGTTTTTTTAGAATAGCTGGAATTTCTTTTCTTACAAAGGTTTCACCATATTTTTGATATTTTTCTTTGACATTCCAATCTGTGACCACAAAAAACCAATCCTTGCCATAATTCTTGTTGAGTAATTTAACTTTATTTTCAATTCTCGGATTGTTTTTTCGTAACTTTGCTCCCGTTTCCACTTCAATAGCGACTTTCTTATTGTCATACTCAAAAATAATGTCAGCATTAGAACTTACTAATAACTCAATCTTTTCAGTATATTTTCTGATATATTCCTCAATTATTTTTATAACAAAAAAATGTTCTTCACTTTCATTATAACGAGGTTTCAAAAGATATTCTTCCTGCCGACCACCATATAACCCAATCTGTTGAGATAAGACATAACCATGTTTCAATAATTCCTCAACTTCTTCTTTCTTCAAATCCTTTTTTCTAAACCAACCCTTACCATAATCAACTGTTGGCTTTTCATACTCCGTCACAACTTCATTAGCCTTTTCTCGTTCTTTTGCCAACCTCTCATCTGCATTAGTGGTAATAACTTCATGTTCTTCTGGAGAAGCAATAATTTTAATTTCAGAATGTTCATTGGAAATAATGATTATGCCTTCTCCTGTCGTAGCCGTTAATAATCTCTCACGTTCCTGTTCAGATAAATGGAAAGTCTTTTCCACTTGGTCAATGATTGAAGGCTTCTGTCTAAGAAGTAATGTGTATTCTGAATTATTTAACAACGCCTTCCCTGCGTCACTTTTAACCAAGTCGCCCACGTCTTGTGTGATTAGCAATAATCCTAAGTTAAACTTACGGCAGGTCTTGACAATCTTGAAGATGTAGCCTTCATCTTCAGTTCTTTGCAGTAAGCTCCAAGCTTCATCGATGACTAGAATCTTCCTTTCAATGTCCTTTTTCATCTTCATATACACGTAGTCAAGAATCAGAAACATGATTGTAGGTTTTACTTGTGAAGGCATATCCCCTATGTTAAAACAGACAAACCTATTTTTGAAATTTAGGTTTGTCTGCTTGTTCAGAAAGGAAAAGACGCCAGTCACATACATTTCAATCCTGTTAATCAAGCTTCTGTAAGTCTCCTTCTCTACCTGTGTGGCGTCTTTTGACATTCTCTTTAATTGATTTACCAAGTCTCCCATGATAGGCGGTTCTTTTCTCCAAGTCTCCTTATCGTTAGTAATGCCTTTTTCTTCATAGATGGATGTCAAAGCCCTGTCAAGAACTGCTTTTTGTATTTCAGAAGTTTGTCCTAGCATGATTGGGAATAATTCCAAGAGAGTTAATTTTTTCTCATCATAATCGTGCCCCATTAAGTCTAGAGGGTTAATGATAGTATGAGATTCTCTAGAGATAGTTATTAATTGACCATTAAACCGTTCTATCAAGTCAACATATTCCGCCTGAGGATCAATGACCATTACTTTTGTATCATTTAATAGCAATCTTGAAATCATTAATTTGGTGAAGTAAGATTTACCGCCACCAGAAGAAGCCAGAACTACACCGTTAGCATTATAGAGTTTGAAAATGTCTTTGATGAGAGGAATATTATTCTTATTTAATCCTAATAAAATTCCTGATTCATCTATTTGTAGGAATTGGGACGTGAACGGAAAGAAAGCTGATAATCCTTTTGTAGTAATATTTCTTTTAATGCCTAATTTATCAACTCCTAGGGGGATAACCGATTTAAGAGCTTTATGTTGCTCGTACCTTGGTCTGTGAGGAATCATTAACAAAGCGTTTAATTCTGATTCTACTTTCTTTGTTAGCAGATTCAAGTTATCAAGAGATCTTCCTTTACAAGTAATGTAGAGAGAGACGTTAAACATCTTCTCATCTCCTTTCTGTAATTCTTCCAGAACTTTCCTTGTGTCTTTATACTTAATCTCTAAGGAAGGGTTGATGATACCTTTCTGCTCCATTGACCATAAGTCTCCTCTTTGCTTCTGTAATTCTTTATTGAGCATAACCATCATGGTTTCAATATCGTAGGGCTGAATATGGATAGAAATGTCAAAGTTACCGTTTAAAGTAATAATCTTGTCAAGAAAACCTTCTTCTACTGTTCTGGGATAACCTTTAACTGCAATAGTTCTGGCAAAAGTATTGTTAAATTGCACTTCATTTGAACTGTTAATAAAAGTCTTAGGAGCAACAGTATGATAGAGATATTCTTCCTGTGGAACTTTCTTATCACTTTCTTGATAGAGATCATTAAAGAAACCGCTTAAAGTAAACATTAATTCGTCATCTTTCAATTTGGTGAATTTTAAATTCATATTCTTAAGCAATTCTTCACAGACACCTACTTGTATTTGCAGACCTATTTCCTCTTTCTCTGGAATGACTAAATAGAAAGACCTGTTCAGTAAACCTTCGGAAGCAATCATGTTCTGCATATGCTTCTTGAAATCGTCCAGAATGGTATTGTAATCTTTGCCTGTTTTCTTTGTTAAAGAATCAACTCTTTCTTCAAGTTTGGCTAAGTAAGTGTCTAGATTAAGCGTATCAGTGGCTATAACTATCTGGACAGGAAAGTCTAAGGAATTGAGAAATTTCTGAAAGGTCTTGATGACTATTTCTCTCTCCAGCTTATTTCTAAGATTAAAATTGATTGGTTCAACTTTAAGTATGGTTAGTTTTCTCATTTTAGGTATAGCACATCTCCTTCAATTTTTTCTAGGTTGAGGTAGTCTTTCATTCTGGGGTGGTTGATGTCTAATTCTTTCCATTTCAGCCATTTAATCCAGTTCTTGATTTCTTTTGGAATGTTAGTAAACATGAAGATAGCTCCAATGCCTGATGGGATTAAGGCTAAAGCAATTCTCACGTAGAGGTGAGTTGGTAGTTTGAACATCAAAGCTAAAGCTATTGGAGAGAAGATTATCGCATATAATAGCTGTTCAAAGGTCAGCCCGAAGATAATCTTCTCCTTGTATTCCAGTTGTTGTGGGATTTCGTATGTCATGAGAATGAAGTTGTGATACAGAAATATAACAAGATAATTTGCACAAATTATTTTAATATGCCCAATAATATTAGGTTTATGGCAACAATATATATGGATCAATGGGTTTATGTAAATCTGTTAAGATGTTACAAAGGTTTGAAACCAGATTACCCTAAATTTGTTGAAGCTTCTAAAATAATAATAGAAACTTCTAGAGATGATAAACACATCTTTCCATTCTCTATTGCTCACCTGTATGAAACGATAAAGAGAACAAAATTAGATTCTAGAAAAGAGTTGTTTAATTACATGTTCACAACTTCAAAATTTAAAACAATTAGGCCCTGAATTCAAGTTTTAGATTTAGAAGTTAGAAATGCTATCCTAAAATTTTCTGGTTCAAATCAAGTTGATCTTAATACTTTTGTTTTTGGTGATGAAGTGGGACATTGTTTTGGAAGTAAGGGAGAATTTAAACCAACTGACCCCAATATAAAAATCCCTGATGAAGTATATCAGAAATTACAAGATGCTTATAGAAACCCAGAATTAATGTCTGAAGCACTATCTAAGGACAAAATGATTGATCTTGTTGAGAAAACCATCAAGGAGGACAATGATTTAGCTAAGAAATTAGAGAATTTACGAAAGAAAGATTATTCACATCCCGATAAAAAAATGAGAAAGAATATTTCATATGTTCGGTTTTTTATTGATATAATTCAAGATAATTTTATTAAAGCAGTTACTGATTTTAAACTTGATTTCAAGAAATTTACAAAACATATCTTCCACAGCGAAGAACATGCAAAACAGTTCCTAAAATCTATCCCAACTGCATATGTCTTCCACATTTTAAATGATGCAAGGAATATGAATTTTTCCAGACCCATTGAGCCAAACGATTTATGGGACTTAGGAACTCTTGCAATTGCAGTGCCATATTGCGACATTGTTGTAACCGAGAGAGAATGGGCAAACATTCTAAATCAAAATAAAATAGGCGAACTTTATGGCACAAAAATAATTCATAAAATTGAAGATTTACCTAATTATTTATAGTAAATAAAAAAGAGGACGTTACTCCTCCCACAAACTGCCACACAAAAATGGATAGCTTTCCCTTTTGTGCCTCAGTAAAACCGTAGTTTTACCGAGTGAACCCTAAGTTTTCGCCTAAGGATTCCTATACTAAATATTTTATAGCTTTCTTTACTCCTCTGCCCACATCTGAATTAAGCACACTGAAAGCTGCTTTTATAATAGCAAAAATAATCAAAAATATCATCATCAAGTCAACACTAACAAAAGCGATAATCGTAAGCACTATCTTGAAATTAGCAAAAATCGGAATTTGCAGTAATGCAGATGCTCCGAACAAGATAACTGCACTAAAGAATGGCACAAAGATAATTACCATAAGGAAATTTAAGATTAATTTTCCATAACTGCGTAATGGCGGAATAAAATAAAAAAATATGGCAAAAGGAAATAATACCACACCAACAACCGCAAACAAATACCTTAATCCTAAAAGAATAATGGTTGTGATAAGCACACCAATATAAGGAATTAGCAAAGACAACTGCAATCCTACATTAATACCATTATCAATAGTCATCAGGAAAAAGTTAGGATCAACGATGTTAATGACTCCAGCAGTAAGCAAACTAGACAACTCAATTATCAAATCATAAATTAAAAAACTTGCCTGTACAAATAAAATCATTAAAATTACATTCCCTAACCAATACTTCGCTTTCTCACGCTTAGCAGAATCATAACCAGAAATCATTAAATTAAATCCAGCAAAGACAAAGAATAATCCGTAAAATAATGATATTACATGAACAATTACTGCCCAGAACGATTGAAAAGTGTTAATGTTTGCTGGCTCTGTCATTAATGTTTGAACAAAACTAAGCAATGGTTGTATTGGTGCGTTCAATAAACTAACTATGAATTCAAAGAATTTCTCCGGCAAACAAATTGCCAGGTTGGTTAAGCCACATTCAACCAAGAGCAACACCCCAATATTTTCTTACCAAACCAACGAGTGTGTAATTTACCATTCCAAACAGGAATAAAGAGAATATTACGCTTAGTGGTCTGTCATTCTTAACATGGATTAACTTTGGAACAACTCTGTCTTTATACTGTACTGTGATTTTATTGAATGGATAGGAAGCGTTCAGTTCAAGAGAGCCAGCAGTTGTGTATTCTTTTCCATTATAAGTTACAACATATCCGCTTCTTTTTGGTTTAATCTCTACCTTTATCTTCTCATTCTGAGAGTAAGTAATTTTATCTGTGCTAACAACAAATTCTGGGCTTTGATAAATTAAATTACAAGGGATTATTTTACTGCTAAAGAAATCATAAACTTTTATCTGACACCCATCTAATTCAGGAACGACAATTTCATTCTCAGAATATACTAAATTATCATTTTCTTTGCTTTGTTGTTTTTCTGCTTTTACGGTTAAAACATTTAATGGTTTTATACTAGCAGTTTCTGAAAAGACGTAATTATGTTCTTTATAGTAAGAATCATAAAAGTTCAATTCAACATTAACTGCATCTTGAGAAATAAATTCTCCCTTGACAGTATCACTATACTTGTCTTTTACAATAAAAGAAGCAGTTGGATTTGGATTATGGATCTTTGCTTTAAGAGAATCTGTAACTGTAAGTTTGTCTGTCTTATATTCAGTGTGGTCATAATTACAAACCCATCTATACCTTTTCTTCCCATTTTTCCAGTAGTACTCTTTTTGTAAAGTGTAATGCTTTATCTTAGTCTTGACCTGAATCATGTACTTTACTAAAATATTAATGTCAGCATTATCAGGCAAAGAATTAACATAATTGACAGAATGACCATTCCCAGTATAAAGATTATTCAGATAAACTTTTGCTGTTCCGGTATCTTCCAATAAGTATCTGTAAGTCTTACAATCTCCAGATGCTGTTCCTGATGGTATCTGTAGATCATGTTTAAACCCTGAAAGAATTTCTCCTTGATTACTTATATACAAAGTATCATTAAAAAGAACAGAAGGCATAACCGTAAGTATTTTTACCCAAGCGTTCTTGATGTAACCACTATTCTTTTTGGTTATGCCTTCTGGTGGGGTGGTTGTAGAAATAGCGTTATTCCATTGCTTCACTATGCTATGGTCTGGGTAATTTTTACTATCGCTGATAATGTCTGATAATAAATAATCTTTTTCTTCTTGAGGAATATCACTATTCTTAATATCATAACACCATTGTTTGTTTGAAAAAGAATTACAATCAATAGCGGTAACACTGGGTAAAACCAAGACTAAAACAAAAAGAAAAAAAATTACCAATTTCATATCAACAACCCAATTATCAAAGGACTTGCCCAAATTATGAGCATCCCGATAATTACATACATTGCTATGTTTTTGGCTTGGTCTCTCTTTCTGGGGTCATTTCCAGAAGTCATGTAACTAATTCCTGCATAGAGCAAGAAAATCGCTGCAACTACCGTCACGATATACTTTACAAAATTGTATATCTTAAAAATCGGTGACAGGATAGCATCAAACTGGTCTTTCTCTCCTTGTGTTATTTGCGTGTCTATGCCTGCCTGTTGCTCAACTGCCAGCACGTTAGGAACTACTAACAATGCCAACAACATCATTAATAACAATATTTTTTTCATGCTATACACCTCCGTTTTAGTCTAAATCGTGTTCTTCACGATCTGATTCCTCTTGAATGGGAAAAGGAAGCATCCCAACATGAGGAACTAAGACTTCCTCTTCGGAAGTTTCTTCAACTTCTTCGGAACAAGTCTCAGATTCTTTCTCCTCGGACACTTCCTCTTCTTCAGGTTCTTCAAGAACTACTGTTTCTTCCTTGGCGGGTTTCTTGTTCCTCTTTTTCCTCCATCTGTAAATTAGGATACTGCCAAAAAAAATAATGGTAAAAATTATCCCTGCACCCAAAACAGCAATTAATTCAATAAGGGTTCCAGGATGCCAGATAATGATAGATGCTGGCCCATAAATCAGCCAAAACAAAACCACAATAATAATTTCAGTCAGCAGTGTCATTTTCGTTTCCTCCTCTTAAGGTAAAAATGGATGTCCGCAAGTTCTTTGTATTTCTCAATTACATCCTCTGGTTCTTCACTAGGGTATATCCAGGCAAGGAAATCCTTGCATGTAGGACATAGTTTGGTGTCATCTTCTCTTTTGCACAATTTACACTTCATGTTAATCGCCTCCTGTTAGGTTGTTGAAGTGCACTTCAGAAAGCTTAAAATCTGTAAAGAATAAAATGGTAAGTGCCGAATCTGGTACAATAGTCCCTAAATGTGGCACCGTCCCATAATTGCGTAAAAATAGACGATAAAAAGCAAAATTTAAATAGATGAACGAATTTCATACATGTTATGGGACGTCTCAAATAATATGTGACGTCTAAATTATAGTCGGTGGCAAGAAATCAGAGTGAATGTGAGAAAGTCGCCGTCCCATTAGATTCGTTCTACGATGTTAAGCTTCCGGGACTTTACGTCCCGGTGGAGCATAGCGACAAGTTTTTTCGTGGCAAGTTCAGTTATTAGTCATAGTAGTTAAGGAGTTATCGGGAAAGTTTATTAATAATAATGATTTACTTAAGTTTATAAC
>JAHJDB010000066.1 GCA_018812765.1 Nanobdellota archaeon | reverse complement strand
TAATTTTATTTTTCTAGTTTTATTTTTTTATTTTTATTTTTTTATTTTTTACTTTTTTTAGAAGGTCCTTCTCTGTTACTGTTTCTATCTTTAAAAGTTTATAGATTGCCGGAAGAAAAATTAGAACCCCTATAATCAACAGAGGATAGCTCCAAGGAAAAGCCAAATCAGAAAAGAATAAGCCAATAGAAATTCCGATGAATAGTTTGCTGGTAAGGAGTGCTAACAGATGAAGTAAGGAGATTTCTCTTTTCAGGGTTAATTTATTCATAAAATTAAGTAAATTTACTAAGAATATAAAGGTTTTTATGGTTTTAATTAGAAAGGCCTTAAACCAAAACTTTTAAAAATAGGCCTTTTAATTCAAGTTTGATGGCTGAAAAGAGCGCAGAAGAGTTAGCAAAGAAGCAAAGAGAGATTTCCATAGCTGAATTTTTCGAAAAAAACCGGCACTTGTTAGGTTTTGATAATCCTAGAAGAGCCCTCATGACTGCAGTTAAAGAAGCAGTAGATAATGCCTTAGATGCTTGTGAAGAAGCAAGAATTCTTCCAGAAATCAATATAGAAATCATTCAATTGGGTGAGACCAGGTTCCGAATGATTGTTGAAGATAACGGTCCGGGAATCATTAAAGCCCAGCTGCCAAACATTTTTGCTAAATTATTATATGGTTCTAAATTTCATAAGTTGAGCGCTACCAGAGGACAGCAAGGGATAGGTATTTCTGCGGCGGTACTTTATGGACAATTAACTACCGGAAAGCCAGCCACCGTAATTTCCAAAACTGGAAAAGGAAAACTTGCCAATAAGATTAAGATTAAAATTGATACTTCAACCAACAAGCCACAAATTCTGGAAGAAAAAGAAGAAGAATGGGAAGGAAAAGAGCACGGTACCAGAATAGAAGTAGACATGGAAGGCAGTTATCAAAAAGGAAGACAGTCCGTTGATGAATATATCAAAGAAACAGCCATCGTAAACCCTCATTCTACACTTATTTACACTAACCCTGAAGCTAACCAATTAATTTTTCCAAGAGCAACAAATGATCTGCCGCCAGAACCAAAAGAGATTAAACCTCATCCTTACGGAGTAGAGCTAGGAAGATTGATTAAGATGCTAGAAGTTACTGAAGCTAAAACCTTACAACAATTCTTGACTTCTGAATTCGTAAGGGTTGGTCCAGGAACGGCTAAAGAGATCTGTGCTAATTCAGCTTTATTACCTAATACTAAACCTAAAAAAATCAGCAGAGAGATGGCCGAAAATTTATACAGCGGTATCGCTAAAACAAAGATTATCGCTCCTCCGACTGATTGTATTTCTCCTATTGGAGCAGAATTATTGGAAAGAGGTTTAAGAAAAGAGGTTAACGCCGAATTTTATTGTTCTACCACCCGGCCTGCTTCAGTCTATAGAGGTAATCCTTTTGTCATTGAAGCAGCATTAGCTTTCGGAGGGGAACAAAGTGGAGACTCGACTGTCCGAATCATGAGGTTTGCTAACAGAGTTCCGTTACTATATCAACAAGGAGCTTGTGGTATCACTAAAGCTATCCAAGATACTTCTTGGAGGAGTTATGGCCTACAGCAAAGCAAAAATTCTTTACCTGTAGGAGCATGCAGCATAGTAGTGCACATGACTTCTGTCTGGGTCCCTTTCACCTCAGAGTCTAAAGAAGCTCTAGCTCACTACAACGAAATTATCAAAGAGATAAAACTAGCTTTGCAAGAATGCGGAAGAAAACTAGCTTCTTTCGTGAACAAGAAAAAAAGGATCGGAGAAGAAGCTAAAAAAAGAAGTTATATCGAAAAGTACATCCCCCATGTTGCTGACGCTTTGAAAGAGATCATCGGCTTTGATGAGATTAGCAAGAAAAAAATTGAAGATGATCTAAGCGAAATTTTAGAACATACTCGGGGAGAGCTGGAAGAAGTAGGTGTAGATAACCCTGATTACGATCCGGAATTAGCAAAGATCGGGACAGAAGAAGATGATGAAGAGGCTGTCCAGAAAAAAAGTAAAAAAAAGAAAAATCAAGATGAAGATTCAGAGGATGAAGATGATTCCTATGGTGAAGAAGAATCTGATGAAGAAGAAAGTTATGGTTCAGAAGATGATGAAAAAGAAGAAGATGAAGAAGAAAGCAGAGGGGAAGAAAGACAGACTAAATTGTTCTAGATTTAGGAACTCCTCGGAAAAATAAAATGGCTGTGAAAAACTCCGGCAATCAAGTCGTAAAGAAAATCAAAGAAGTCGCTCAAGATATTTATGACAGCATCCGGAAAATTAAAAGTCCAGAATTGGAGATGCCGATCCGTTCTTTAAACAACGTCGAATACGACTTAAAAGAAGGATATTTCAAAATTTTAGATAAAGTAAAAACCAGAACTCTTACCGCTTCAACCATCAAGACTTTTGCTCAGACTCTGAGGATGATGGGCCTGTCTAAACAATTAGTTGAAACAGACGATATCGCTACAAAAAGGGAAGCTTATTACGTCTCCAAAAACTGGGGCGAGGCTAGATTTAAAGAACAGCCCGAATCAGATGCCGTCATGGATGACATTGAAGCAATGATGGCTGTAAACAGAGAACAGATCGGCTTTATTCCTGAAGAAAAAGGGGGAGCAGTAGCTGGTAAGTTGATGGTCATCGATCAAGACCAAGACACAGGAAAAGACATCAAGATTGATTGTACAAAATTTGGTTCGGGAGCATATTCTGTCCCTAGTTCAGTTGAACATCTCAAGTTCGAAACTGATGCAAAATTTGTCTTGGCCATCGAAACGAGCGGTATGTTTGAACGGCTTAACAAACATAAATATTGGAAAAAAGCTAACTGCATCTTGATCTCCATGGGCGGTGTCCCTACCCGAGCTTGTAGACGGTTCATCAGGAAATTGGCCGATGAGAAGAAAATCCCAGTTTATGTTTTTACCGATGGTGATTTTTACGGATATTTCAACATTTACCGAACTTTAAAAGTAGGAAGCGGAAATGCAGCCCATATCAACGAATTTTTCTGCGTGCCTCAAGCACAATTCATCGGCATAACTCCCCAAGATATTATTGATTATAAATTGCCAACCCATCCTTTAAAAGAAGTGGACATCAAAAGGGCTAAAGACGCTTTGAAGAACGATCCTTTCGTGATTCATTTCAAACAGTGGCAGAAAGCGGCCCAGCAGCAGATCAAGATGAGAGCCAGAGCGGAACAGCAGGCTTTAGCTAAGCATGGACTGAATTTTGTGATCGATAAATATCTGCCCGATAAATTAAAAGATCATAAGACCTGGCTGCC
>JAHJDB010000065.1 GCA_018812765.1 Nanobdellota archaeon | reverse complement strand
AATAATTTTATTTAAACTTAAATAAGAAAAAATTAGAACAATTAAAAACGAAACCACTGTAGAAACTGCTGCTCCAGAGATTCCATAAGTAGGAATCAACACCAAATTTCCTACTAAGTTAAAACCAGCAGCAAACAGCATAATTTTACTAACTGATTTTGGTTTTCCTATCCCCATTAAAACAGAGTTATTAACTTGACTCAAAGTAAAAATTACTGTTCCAAAAGCCAAAATTCTAAGAACATTTGCTCCAGCCACATAAGAAGAACTAAAAAGGAACGTAAGAATGGTCTCAGGAAAAACAATAAATAAAAAAGAAACTGGCAAAATAGAAATTAATGAAAATTTATACAACAGCCTTATTCCATCCTGAATTCTTAATGAGTCTTGTTTTGCCCACAATTCTGAAGTTAAAGGAAATAAAATCAAAGTTAATGCACCACTCAACCCCCACAACATTTTTGCAGTAGGAAAACTAGCGTTATATATTCCTACTTCTTCTAATGGCCTCAATAAAGTGATTAAAAAAGTATCTGTATAGCCAAAAACAAGCCCTGCAGCACTAGCAAGAATAACTGCAGTCCCAAATTTAATTAATCTCTTAACCAGACCATAATCAAAAGCATATTTAATTTTCCAAAAAGAAGGAAACACTTTTTTTATAAATATAAAATAGAACAGTATACTTATAGTATACAACAAAACATAAGCTAAAAAAGGAGCCATTAGCCCCAATCCTAATTTTAACAGTACAAAAGAAAAAATTAATACTGCAACTACTTGTAACAAATCAAGCAAAGAAAAAAAGAACATTCTTTGAAATCCTGAAAAAATTGCTTTAAATATATTCAATAAAGGAGAAAGCATAATTGATATCGCATACACTTTAATATAAATTGACATTGATAAATCATGAAAATAATATTTAGCAATAAAATTAGATAAAAAAATAAATATCAAACCCAACAAGATAGTAGAAAAAAATTGTAATGAAAACACAATAATGATTGAACTTTTTATTTTATCTAATCTTTTTTTTGTTTCAAATTCAGCAACATATTTTGTTAACCCTTCTCCTAAACCTAAACTTTGAAAAATAGAAAATAATCCAAATAATGCCATGATTGCATAAAGAGCACCATATTCAGCTACAGTTAGATTCCTTGCTAATAAGATTCTCAAAAGATAAGCAAATAAA
This sequence comes from Nanobdellota archaeon, assembly GCA_018812765.1. GTDB lineage: Archaea > Nanobdellota > Nanobdellia > Woesearchaeales > GW2011-AR9 > JAHJDB01. Next base: position 4,924 of record JAHJDB010000065.1, on the reverse strand, counting down.
GCAGAAAAGATACTTAAAACAAAGATAATACTGGTTCCTTTTATTGCTTTTTTTGTATAATTCATTAAACTGTAGAAAAATAATCAATTGTATCCTTCAAACCTATCTCTAACTTAACAACTGGTTCCCACTTCAATTTTTCCTTAGCCAAACTTATATCTGGCTTTCTTCGAGTCGGATCATCTTTAGGTAGCTCTTTAAAAACAATCTTACTAGAGCTTCCAGTTAAATCAAGCACTTTTTCAACTAGTTCTAACATTGTAAACTCATCTGGATTACCTAAATTAACTGGACCAATAAAATCATCATGTTCCATCATCTTAATCATTCCTTCAACTAAATCAGAAACATATTGAAAACTTCTCGTTTGTTTTCCATCACCATAAACAGTTATATCTTCACTTTTTAAGGCTTGGACAATAAAATTACTTACTACTCTTCCATCATCCTTAGCCATTCTCGGTCCATAAGTATTAAAAATTCTAATTATTCTAACATCAACTTTATTTTGTCTATGATAATCCATGCACAAAGCTTCGGCTACCCTTTTTCCTTCATCATAACAACTTCTAACTCCTATTGGATTAACGTTACCCCAATAATTTTCTTTTTGGGGATGTTCTAATGGATCTCCATAAACTTCTGAAGTTGATGCTTGCAAGATTATAGCACCAGTTCTTTTAGCTAATCCCAACATATTAACCATCCCCACAGTATTACATTTAATTGTTTTAATAGGGTTATGTTGGTAATGAACTGGAGATGCTGGACAAGCCAGGTTATAAATCTGATCACATTCAACAAAAAGTGGCAAAGTGATGTCATGACGAATAACTTCAAAGTTATTATTTTTTCGTAGATGGTCAATATTTTTCATTGAACCAGTAAAAAAATTATCAACACAAATAACATAATTACCTCTTTTTAACAATTCTTCACATAAATGAGACCCGATAAATCCTGCTCCCCCTGTAACCACTATTTTATTCATTTTTATCACCTATACCACTCAACCAACTCCCCAACCCCTTCCTCAATCTTAACTTCCGGCTTATAACTTAAAAACTTTTCACTTTTTTCCATATCAGCAAAAGTAATTTCAACATCTCCCTGTTGCTTATCAATGTATCTTTTCTTTGCTTCTTTACCCAATTCTTTCTCAATCAAAGAGATTAAATAATTCACTTCCATCGGATTACTGCCACCTAAATTAAAAATTTCATAACCAAACCCCCTATCTAACGCTGCTAACACTCCTTTAACAATATCGCTTACATAAGTATAATCCCTTCTAGAAGTACCATCACCATAAACTTCAATCTCCTGACCCTTATCAACCAATTTAGTAAACTTCAAAGGAGCCATATCCGGCCTTCCCCTCGGACCATAGACTGTGAAAAATCTTAAACAAAAAACATTTAGCCCATACAAATGATGATATGTATAACACAACTCTTCTCCCGCTTTCTTTGTTGCTGCATAAGGAGATATCGGAAAATCAACACAATCAGTTTCTGAAAACGGCCCTTTTTCACGATTACCATATACCGAAGAGCTGGAAGCAAAAATAAAATTCTTAATTTTAAACTCTTTTGCTAACTCTAATAGATTCAACGTTCCTTTAACATTTACATCATAATAAAGATGAGGATCCTTAATAGAAGGTCTTACTCCTGCTCTTGCTGCCAAATGAATTACCTTATCTGGTCGCTCTTGCTGAAAAATCTCTTTCAATCTTTCTTGATTTAAGATATCTATCCTAAATAATCTAAAATTAGAATTGCTGAAGTTATGCTTAATATTCTCTTCTTTAGTTTTAGGATCGTAATAATCATTAAAATTATCTACACAGATTACAATGTCTCCTCTTGCTAAAAGTGCATCGCAGACATGACTTCCGATAAATCCAGCCCCTCCGGTAACTAATATCTTCATTCTTTAAAAGACAAAAAAAAGAGTTTAAAAGAGTTATGGAAAAGAAAACTTCACTTTAGAAGAGGATAATTCCTCCCAATCCCAAAGTAATTAAAACCCTTTTTATTTGCTACTGCCGGCAGTAACCGATTCCTTAGATCAAAAACATATCTTCCCTTCATCAACCTTGATAAAAGGCCGTAATCTGGTGAATCAAATTCCTTCCATTCCGTTAATAAGGCTAAAGCATCGACTCCTTTAACTGCTTCATATTTATTATCGGTAAAGTTAACTTTCCCTTCAAAGATCTTTCTGGCCTTAACGTCTTTAGGATCGTAAGCAGAAACAGCGATCCCTTCATTTAAGAACCTCGTAATGATCGGTACCGAAGCGGCATCTCTCATATCATCCGTATCTGGCTTAAATGTCATCCCCCAGACAGCAATTTTGGATATCTCTTTATCTTTTAATAAATTAATGATCCTCTCCCCTAAATAATTCTTATGCGCCTCATTAGAATCATGTATCTTATCTAATAATAAAGGAGAATAACCGTTCTCTTTTGCTTTCGCAACTAATCCTTGAATGTCTTTCGGAAAACAGCTGCCCCCATAACCTGGGCTAGGGAACATAAATTTATAACCAATCCTTGAATCTTCACAGATCATCCTTCTGATAATATCCATGTCTGCTCCGGGAGTAATATCTGCAATCCTGGCAAATTCATTTATCATCGCCACTCTCGTTGCTAAAGCTGTATTTGAAAAAAGCTTGGCTAATTCAGCATCAGCCGGAGAACCTCTCATTATTCGGTCTTTTGTTATGTTAAATGGGTGATACATCTCTTCCATGATCTCAAAAGCCTTATCAGAATAAGTTCCTATTATAACCCGGTCTGGCTTTTGAAAATCCTTCACTGCTGTCCCTTCTGCCAACGTTTCCGGATTAGAAACATAAGCCCATTCCAATTTATCATTTGTTTTTAGTTCGCTATCAAGAATACTAATAATTTTTTGAGATGTTCCTTGCGGAACGGTGCTTTTGCCGACAATCACTTTAAAGCCTGAAGAATCTTTCAAAGATTTACCAACATCTCTAGTTGCTTGTTCTAAATAAGAAAGATTAAAAGAACCGTCTTCATTAGAAGGTGTTCCGACTGCTAAAAAGATTACTTCGCTATTCTTCACCGCATCTGTAATAGAATCAGTAAAAGTTAACGTTTCTCTTTTAATATTTTCTTCAACAATTTTTTCTAGACCTGGTTCAAAAATATGGATTTTTCCAGAATTGAGCTTTGCAATAATTTCTGGATTATTATCAACACAGACCACATTATTGCCTCTGTCAGCAAATAAAGCTCCGGTAACTAAGCCTACATAACCGGTTCCAATAATCGAAATGTTCATTTTCCCACCTTCTTAGCTTTAAAATACTTTAATTTAACCTAAATTCCTTATAAAAGTTATAGAACAAAGAAACGTAATTTACTCCAACCCTTTCTATGAACAGCTCGCTTTCAAGTAACAATACCACAATTTAGGTATGCCACTACAAGAATCAACTACAACGATCGGAACATCATCCCCACAAAGATTCAATTGCGGATTACTCCAATAAGCTACAGAAATTATTCCACATTCTTCTGCTGTGCTTGCTTCACTAGTATCACAGGAGTGATATAATGCATTAAAATCGTAAGCCAAGCATTCAGTTTTTACAGTATCACACCAATATCCACCTGGACAATCCTTAAGTGTAGTACAAACCAATTTATCAACTGTAATTGTAACTACTACCGTATCCTTTTCTGCCCCATCGCTTACTTTCAGATTGATTTGATAAGCTCCTGCTTTCCCAGGAAGAGGAATCCAGCTAAATTCCCCATTTTTCGAGAGTGTTGCTCCAGAAGGAAGATTTGTGGCGCTATAAAATAAATTATCCTTGTCTGGATCAGTTGCAGAAACTTTGAAAGATAATAAACTTCCTTCAGTTATTTTTTTATCTTCGACATCATCAAATAAAGGTGCTCGGTTGACATTCTCAACTTTAATTATAACTACTTGGGTATCTTCTAAGCTTTCATCACTAGCCTTAAACTTAAGCTGATATGTCCCGGCTTGATTATACCCAGGAGTCCAGGTAAATACCCCGTTGACTAAAGTAGCCCCAGAGGGAAGATTATCTACACTATAAGTAACTTGATCTCCATCGGGATCGTCTGCAGAAAGAACAAACGAAAGTAATTCGTTTTCCTTGACTTCTTTATTTCCCATGAAGCTTAAAACCGGAACCCTATTTCCTTTACCTACTGAGATTGTAACTATTTCTGAGTCTTCTTGAAAACCATCACTTACTTTAAACACTACTTGATAAATTCCAGCTTGACCATAACCAGGCTTCCAACTAAAAGTTTTCGTTTCTACGTTAAATCCTGCACCAGTCGGCAAACTTTCTGCTGTATAAGTTAATAAATCACCATCAGTATCAGCTGCAGAAACGATAAAGCTTAGCTTTGAGTTCTCATCAATCTTTTTCCCACCGATTTCAGTTAAGATTGGTGCCTGATTCCGTTTCTTAAATTCTTCTTGAGCCTTTTCCAGCACTTTTGCGTTTGAAGCTTGGTAAGATTTACTCATTTCTTCGGGTACACCGGCTTTACTTTCAGCAACTAAAGAGTTTAATTCCGAATTAGATAATTGTTCTAGTTTAGATGACAGCTCTTGGTCAGAGATCTCTTTAGAAAGACATCCCGTAACTAAGAAAGATAAAACTAAAATTAGAATCACGATTAACCCTTTTACTGTTCTCATTTTCTTTATAAAAAACTAGATACTTATAAACTTTTCTTCATAAAATACTATTCAAAATTTTAACATAATCCTCCTTTAGTTTAGCCCTTAATATACTCAATCTCCTCTTCTCCAACTCTCCTCACTGGCTTTTCATACTTCAGCTCTTCATACGTCTGAGCAACTAATCCTGGAGTTCTTCCTATGATAAAAATCCCTTT
>JAHJDB010000064.1 GCA_018812765.1 Nanobdellota archaeon | reverse complement strand
TATTTTTTTATAATTTATTTTGTTATAACTTTCTTTTTGTTTATTTTAACTAAAATTTTAACTTGATTTATCTTCTTCTTTTAACTCTCTCTATCACGTCTATCTCAGCTTTCTTTACTTCTAGCAAGGTATCAGAAAGCCTTTGGATCAGCAGACCCAGTTCTTTTGTCTTGTTCAATTGCTTAATCAGAAGTGAAATGATGATTATTGTCTCTACAAGAAGGATGAAGATTATTAAAGTGAAGACTATGATTATTTCCACTAAAGGAACATCAAATCCGAATGCTAACATTTATCCTATCACCTTTCTTTATTATATCTTAAAATTTTAATAAATATAAAGGTTTCTAAATTTATAAGGTCCCGGCCTTATTTAAAAGTTAAATCGATCTTATCTGTCGAAATTAATTCAGAGCCGTCACGATAAATTTTCCCTACTAATTCAGATTCACCATGTAGTTTAGAGGTATCGAACTGTGTTGCAAGTAATGTACCTTTTTCTACTTTATAAGGCCCAAAAACTTCCCCGTAAATTGTTTTGTGTTTCAAGAGACTTATAAAAGGCATCACCGAAGAGATCTTTGCCGGAAATAGCTTCCCTCCGAAGAGATTCTCTTGAGAAACCTTATTATCGATAGCGATCTCGACAGTAAATAGGTCTGCTCCTTCTTCGGACGGAGGTATCAATACATATAAATCCAAAATATTTTTTTCAGGATCGTAATCTGTTACCGTACCTGGAAGAGTTTTTTCTTCAAAAGTTAATTTTTGGCTAAAGATCTTTTCTCCTACAGAAGTAAACGCGACATTAATAGGCCGGTCTTTTTCAAGCGAGAGACCTCTCTTAATCAAGACTTCTTTTTCAAGAACCTGTCCCGAAGCTACTTCAAGATCCTGAAGTTCGTTGATATTCTTGATCTTACTTTCTAATAGATTTCCCATGATACGTTCTTTAGTCATAGTAAGTGCGGGATCAAAACCAAATAAACTGGTTTTCATAGCAACAGCCATAGGCCTGATGTCAAGCTTTTCTATCAATTTTAAAATATTTAATTGTTTTTCTAATTCAGCTTGTTGTTCTGGACTTAAACCTTCGCTAGAGATTTTACTGGACAAAAATGTACGAGCATTTTCTTCATTTTCAAGAGAAGGCAATTGTTCATCAAGAACCGCTGAAACAATTATCGGCTTATTAGCATTGTTTGTTATCTTTAAAATCTTTTTTTCAACAAATGACGCCGAGTCTTTGGCACTTTTTTGAGGCGTTGTTTCAGCAGATGCTTTTTGAGAATCGGCCAAAGCAATCTTAACAATTCCTTGTTCAACATAACTTTTCGTTTCGGCTAAAGTAGCACTTCCTGTAGCCGAAGGAGCTTTTGGCGGCTGAGTCTCAACTATCGGCTTTTTTGTAGATGGTGTTGTTGTAACAACCGGACTTGGTGTAGTACCCCCACCACCACCAGAAGGAGGAGTTGATACTGCAGAAACAGTTACTGTAAAATTATTTCCTTGGACTTCATTAGCACCTTCAGTTGCATTAACATAAGTGCTGCTGCTTCCAGCTGATAAACCAGTGATAGATAAAATCTTATCAGTATTATTGATAGTAAAATTTGCAACAGAAATATTAACGATAGAATAATTTATTTCATCTCCATCAACATCAATAAAATAAGTGCTTAAGTTTATTGTTGTAGTGGTTCCTACATCAAGACTTACCGTAGGCATGGTCACTGATTGTTGAACGGGAGTATTGGCAACAGTAAAACATTGTAAAGAACTATTAGCATTATTGTTAAAAGTATCATTAGCCCAGTAATACCAACAGACCGGATTATTCTTCGCTAAGGTAATGTTCGCCTGTTCGGAAGCGTTATATTGTGCTCCATTGATATCTCTACTTACATTTACCCAGCTTCCAGAAGCATTGGTACTAAAGATGTAATAATCAAGTGTACTGTCATTTATAGTGATGTTAGCAGTAAAATTTTCATACCTTCTAAAATTAGCGGAAGTGTTGACGGCATTACTGAAAGATGGAGCAGTAATATCGTTGATAGTATAAGTAAAAGTTTGAGAAGTATTTACTTCCCCATCCCCACAAGTGATGTTGATGGAATAAACCCCTGCTTCGGCTTGCAGAGGTGTATCATTAATCAATCCCGTAGTTGAATTGATATCAAACAAAGTAGTATTGTCGTAATAAATCACAGTATCTCCATCAATGTCAGAGCAATTGATATTGTAATTGAATTCTACTCCTGACGAAGTAGTTTGAGCAGTAAGAGATTCGTTAAAGCTTGGCGGAGTATTTTGTACTGTGAAACAGTAAGTTATGGAAGTAGCGTTATTGCTAGAGGTATCGTTAGCCCAGTAGTACCAGCAGATTTGGTTATTTTTAGCTAAACTGATGTTAGCCTGTTCAGAAG
>JAHJDB010000063.1 GCA_018812765.1 Nanobdellota archaeon | reverse complement strand
CGCATCAAAGTATCCGTTTGAGTTTTTGGGTTTTGAAATCCATCTATCAGCTGCATCAGCGACAAGCGAGAATCTTGTTATTGCCAGAGATAGCGTGCTGGGGTCCACTTATGACACTAAGATTTACAGCAAGAATATGAATGCGATCCAGGATATTATTTACATGATCCCGAAAGACGAGCCGGTATTATGCGACGCTGATGATGTGATTGATCTGACTTGGGATAATACCAATACCAAAACCTGGACAATTAAATTCTTTGTAAGATCAAGAGTTTAATATTTCTAAATATATATGGCAAGAAAACTAAAAATAAACAAAGGAACAATTGAATTTAAAGACACATATGAAATATTAATTGAAAAAAAAGTTACAAAATTTGGAACAGGAGCTAAGGTAGATTGCCCTAAGGAGTATCTTGGAAGAAAAGTTTACTTATTGATTAGATAAAGATGTGGGTAAGGGTCAGGTCTAATACCCCGGAGTTTGCTCCGTTGGGTAGTCGGTTTTTAGGATTTCTCGTTTATTCTGTTCAAATAATTATCAGCAGCACGAGCAACCATCTTTGCAGCTTCTATTGCTCCCCCTATTCCTGAAGCAAGGACAGGAGCGCCGCCCAAAAATGCGCCTTTTACTTCCGGGATGAAAACTGAAGGCCGATCGATAATCTGTTTTGGCGTCTGTGCAAATGAATAGACTGCTCCGAACTGAGGATTGCCAAAACGATCAAAAGTGGTAGGAGTATAACAATCTGAATTGATAATATGTTCTGAAAGCCCGGGAATCAATAATCTTTCAGTTGTCTTTATCATCTCATTCATCACCGCATCTTTCTGCTGCTTATATCTTTGGCGGTTTTCTTGGCGTAAATCTTTCCATCGGTCATAAGATCCTCCACTCTCAACAATGTTGACAAGATGAAGATCTTTGATATGGTTGCCATTACGATCTTGGATAAGTCCAGCTTTTTCTCTTAAAGTAGGTACAGCAACATAATAAACAAAATTTTCAGGAGTATTATCCCCGTTATCTTGTTTAAGAGCAGCATAAGAAGAAACCAAAACATTAGCAGCATAATCAAGCTGGTCTTTCATCTGATGTAAAGGCAGATCAGTTAGGATATAACTGCCAGTAAGAGAGATGGACATCTCATAACTTTTAATTTTTTCCACATAACTTTTGGGAAGATGACCTTCTAAGAGGGATAAAGTAGTTCTTTGCGGATCTCCAGCAAAAATGACACAATCAGCTTCAAGATCATAGGCTTCTTTACCTTTAGGTTTAACTTTTACTCCGAAAACTGTTCCATCTTTCACACGGACTTTTACTGCTTTAGTTCTGGTAAGGACTTCTCCATGGTAATTATTAGTAAGAGCTTCGGCAATCTTTTCCGATAAGGTTTGGAAAGAAGTTGTTTCCGGGGCAAGCGGACCTCCCCCTTCCCAATAATCAATATGAACTAGAGAAGCGAAAAGGCCCGAAGCTTTCTGAGAAGGAAGACCCCAATAGCCAAAAAGCATGTTCAGTGTAGCTTTGATGTCTTCTTCTCGTGTAAATCCTTTAAAGAAACCATCTAGAAGCTGGTCGTAAGTTTTGAAACAGTTGAAGATAAAATTAGGTTTAGTGTAAAGAAGTGCTGCTCCTTTGCCTAGGAAAGCAAGAGGTTTAAGAAATGATTCATCTAGGAAAGGGAGGAGTTTTTCTTCTAGATTAGCTTTGGTAGAATTAGGCTGAGGATACCTTTCTTCAATTAGACTGTCAATGAATCTGAAATATTTCTTCATTCGTTTTCCTTCTTTTGGTGAAAGAGCCATAGCCATCAAATATTGCTGCATCTCTCTCCAATTGTTAAGTATCTTTAGTGGTTTATCTTCTTGTTGGTAATTGTCTAGAGAGATTAATTGAGCAAATTTTCTTGCGGCAGCGAAAGGAATGGAATCCATGTCCACGCCTAGAGAAGTAAGATGTTCGTAAATTCTTCCCCCTTTGTTCATGTTGGCAACAGCATGAGTAAGCTCTTTTCTAACATAGAGGGTTTGACCTTGGTATTTTCCGTTAGTGATAGGAATCTTTGAAAGCCAGGCTTGAGCAAGACCCCCGACGTGATTTTGTTCTTCGATAAGAATTACTTTATCGTCCGGATGTTTAGAAGCAATTTCAACAGCAGCAGCTAGACCACCAGGTCCAGCTCCGATGACTGCAATTTGTTTCTGTTTCATTTATCTTGTTTAATTTATGTTTTTTTTAGCTAGTCAGATTTTTTATTTTATTTAGAAGAGAAATATTTCTTTTTCAAATCTTGTACTTTTTTGTAAGTGTTGTCAGCCAGGCCGTGGATTTTTTCATGAGCTAAAATGATTCTATTTAGAGGAGAAGAAAAATCTCCCAGTTCTCGGTCAAAATGGGCGTTAGCTAAAGACATATACCAATCATGATCGATCAAAGGTTTTTCAAGTTCTGCTTGGGTTTCTTCGGAAATTTTTCCTGTTCCTACAATTTCTCTCCCAGCTTGTTTCAGATGGTTTTGGTACCTTTTGAAAATAGGCCAGAATAAAGCAGATCTAAACGTAAAGAGTTCTCCTTGTCCCCTATAAATCTCGACAATACATTCGTTTCTGAGGTTTTTAGGAAGATCCCTAGCATATTCTTTGATAACTTCAAATTGGCTTTGTTCGGGTAATCCAGCATTACAGATAAATCCTATCGGAGGAATTTTAAAATGAGTGCCATCTTCATTGATTCTTAACCTGTGATGGTATTCTCCTCCTCTGTCTTTGTTGTAATTTTTTGGATCGATAGCCGGGAGGATATGGGGTCCTAGAAAGTCTAGGATGTTATTTAATAATCCTTCTGGTGGTGAAGGATCAATATAATCGGGGTCTCCGTTTTTCTCTAGATGAGGATCTAAGAGAGGAAGGACGCGTTCTAAAAACATTTTAGTTCTTCCGGTCAAGAAGCTTGCGTATAATCCTGAACCGATAAGGATTAGATCAAAAGTAACTGCTTTCTCCCATAAGGATTGGACTTCATCTTTCTGAGCATACATACATTTTCCAGGAGTCTTTTCGAAGCAGTGGAATTCTCCTTGACAGAACTGCATTCTTGTTTCGTAAAGGTAGACTGTCTCTGTGATCGCACCAGCTTCGCGAGCACCTTCCAGGAGAGAATCAGCAATATATTGGGTGTTGCTCTTAGCCCTTCTGGGACTACCATTAATCATGATAATGCTGTTTATTTTATTGTCTAAGGTAGAGTTGTCTTTCATAAAATTGGAAGGAGATGTTTATTTTATAAAATTATTGGAAGATTGTTATTTTTTTAACGTAACATTTATATAAGGTTCTGCTCTTGAAGAAACAAGTATATGAGCACAAAAAAATTAGAAATAAATACCCGTGAAAATCTCAGTAGAAATATAGGCAAATTCTTATCATGTTAAACAATATTATTTTTAAAAATTTATCCCGTGGAGGTATTAGTAAATGAATGAAGGAGAAGCTCCGGTCAAGGTAGGAGAAATACATGAAGTAAGCATCAATGCTGTTGGTGGTAAAGGAGACGGCATCGCTAAAGTCAAAGGGTTTGTTTTGTTTGTGCCCAATGTAAAAAAAGGAGAATATGTAAAAGTAAGGATCACTAAAGTTCTTGCCAACGTCGGTTTTGCAGAAGTTATTGAAAAGCTGGAAAGGCCGCAAAGAGAATCAAAATTTGCAACCATAACAGCTGAAGAGATGGAAGCAGAAGAAGAAGAGCCAGAATCAAAATTTGACGATACCGAAGATTTTGGTGAAGATCTCGATAAGGACTAATCATGAAAAGGCTGTTTGTTTCTGTACCTGTTTCTGAAAAGATTAAAGAAAAGATTGCTCTTTTAATCGATGAACTAAAGAAGACTGGTGCAGATTTTAATTTTGTTTCTTTAGAGAACTTACATTTTACGGTTAAGTTTTTAGGAGACGTAGAAGAAAGTAAGCTGGAAGAGATAAAAAATAAATTAAGAGCAGCATTAACGGATTTTAAGAAGTTTAAAATTGAATTAAAAGAAGTAGGCGTTTTTCCATCTTTAGAAAGAATAACTGTAATTTGGATAGGGGTAGAAGGAAATGAGTTTGTCTCACTAATAAAAAAAGTAGTTCTTAGTTTAGATTATATTAGAAAAGAAGAACATGAAAATATCATTCCTCACTTAACTATTGCTAGAGTTAAGTCTGGAAGAAACAAAGACCAGCTTCAGGAGTCCTTAAAAACTTTTAAAGAAGAAGTTTACGGAACAATGGAAATCAAAGAAATAGATTTATGTGAAAGTAAACTGACGTCGAAAGGACCGGTTTACACTGTTCTTGAAAAGTTTTCAATTTTTTAGTTATTTTTTATCTCTTTAATAAGAATGGTTTAGCAAGAAATATAAAGTCGAGTTTTCTAAAATAGGCATGGTTAGATTTTGGTTGACGACTCCCGATAAGTTATATGAATCAGAAAGGATAAAGGAAATAGAACGGATGGGTCTTTTCGGAATGCCTATTTCTATCGACATGAACTTAAAACTATCCGGGAAGGATTTTGATTCAATTAAAGCCGCTTATTCTTCTGAAAAAAATTTTCTTGCTGGAGAACAGAAAAGGCTTTTATCCTATCAGGAAGGAAAAGTCTCTGTTCCTTTAGGAAAAAAGATGTATCTTATCAATTTGGATAATAGTTTAACTGGCATAGCTTTGGCTACAATCAGTTCTGCTGTTGTATTTAGGTTAAAAGATATAAATGACCAAGAAGCAGTTTGCATGGGATTTAATAATAAAAAAGAACTTCTTAATCTAATGAGGACAGGATTTAGGTTTATCAAGAGAACTGATTATTATAAATATGATTATTTGGATTTAGAATCAGTAGTTTCTTATTATACTCTTTCTGATTTAAATCCAAGACCTTCAGCTAAAGAGATGGATGATGTTTTGGAAGCTTGCTGTAAATGTAATCTAGAAAGAAGTTCAAAAAGAGATTAAAAAAGATTTTTTTAACAATAGATTATCCAAAAAGATTTAAAGAAGAGAATATTCCTAATGGTTATATTAAAAGAAAAATTAAAAAATTAAAAGATTAAGTTAAAAAGAGGTGTTTATTATGTCTTATGTTGCATGGTTTAAGGATTTAGGTAAAGATTCAATCGGGGTTGCCGGAGGAAAAGGCACCAATTTAGGGATAATGTTTAATTTAGGCCTGCCTGTTCCAGGAGGATTTGCCGTCACGGCTCAAACTTATTTGGAATATACTCAAAAAACTAACATTAAAACTAAAATTGAAGAACTTCTGAAAGGGCTAGATGTTGAAGATAATGATCAATTACAAGCAACAGCAAACAGAATCCAAGAACTGATTGTTTCAACTCCTATCCCGGAAGAGATTGCAGAAGAAATTAAAGATAGTTACGAACTGTTAGGAGCAGGGAAAGAAGCCCACGATTTAATTGGAGGAAAAGAGGTTTTTGTAGCGGTCAGAAGTTCTGCTACAGCAGAAGACTTGCCAGAAGCAAGTTTTGCTGGACAACAGGCAACATTTCTTAACGTCAAGGGAAAAGAGAAGGTTGTTTCAGCGGTCTTAGCCTGCTGGGCATCTTTGTTTACGGCCAGAGCGATATATTATCGAGAGAAAAATCATTTTGACCATTCTAAAGTTTTAATCTCGGCTATCGTGCAGAAGATGGTCAACTCAGACCAGTCGGGGATAATGTTTACGATCAATCCTTCTACAAATAATGATAAAGAACTTGTTATTGAAGCAGTCTATGGATTAGGGGAGATGATTGTTGGTGGAGAAATTAATCCTGACCTCTACATAGTCGATAAAGAAACAAAAAAAATCAAGAAGATTGAGGTAAGGAAACAAGAAATTGGGATGTTTAGGGATGAGAATGGAAAAAACATCAAAAGAAAAATTCCTGAAAATTTACAGACAAGACAAGTTATCCCAGATACGCATATTAAAGAACTAGCGAGATTAGGAAAGAAGATCGAAGAGCATTATGGAAAACCACAAGATATTGAATGGGCCATAGAAAAAAATGATGTCTTTATCGTGCAATCAAGAGCAGTAACTACTTTCAAAAAAACTGTCTGTACCGGTGAGAGGGTTTATGTAGAAGAAGACGGTGGTAAAATTTTATTAAAAGGGGAGACGGCTTCGCCAGGATCTTATTCAGGGATGGTGAAGATTGTAAAAGATGCTTCTGAGCTAGGGAAAATCCAGAAAGGTGATGTTTTAGTAACAACGATGACTACTCCCGATATGGTTCCAGCCATGCAAAGAGCAGGAGCGATCGTAACTAATGAAGGGGGGATGACTTGTCATGCGGCAATCGTAAGCAGGGAGATGGGCATCCCTTGTATTGTAGGTACGGAAAATGCTACTGAAGTCTTGAAAGATCAAGAGATTGTTACTGTACATGCTACCCGAGGTCTTGTTTATGAAGGAAAAGTAGGGATCAAAGATAGTAACAAGGATCGGGAGGAAAGAGCAGAAGAGCATCCCGATTTAGATTTAAGAAGGGGAGAAGGAGGAGACTTAATCACCGCTACAGAGATTAAGGTGATCATGGATATTCCTGATTTTGCTGAGAGGGCCGCAGCTACCGGTGCAGATGGAGTAGGTCTTGTTCGTCTGGAAATTATAATCGCTAACGGAGGAGTTCATCCTGCCCAGTATATTAGAGAAGGTAAAGAACAAGATTACATCAATCTGCTTAAGGAAGGGATCGGAAAAATTGCCAAATCTTTTCCAGGAAAACCCGTTTGGGTGAGATGTTCTGATATGAGGACAGATGAGTATCGTAATCTAAAAGGAGGAGATCAAGAGCCGAGGGAAACGGATCCTATGATTGGGTGGCATGCTATCAGAAGATTGTTAGACGAACCTAAAATCTTGAAAGCAGAATTTCAAGCTATAAAAGAGCTTCACGATTCCGGATTAAAGAATGTAGGAGTGATGATTCCTTTTGTCATTCGAACTGAAGAAATCAGAAAAGCTAAAGCCATCTTGAGGGAGATTGGTCTAGAACCAGGCAAAGATATTGATTTTGGAGTGATGGTTGAAACGCCCGCTTCCTGTTGGATCATTGAAGATTTGTGTGCAGAAGGAATCAGTTTTGTTTCTTTTGGAACCAACGACTTAACACAACTGACCTTAGGAATAGACCGAAACAATCAAAGGATAGCTAAACTTTTTGATGAAATGCACCCGGCTGTTTTAGGAGAATTAGCTAAAGTGATCAGGGTCTGTAAAAAGAACGGCGTAAAAACTTCTATCTGCGGACAGGCCGGCTCTCGTCCAGAAATGGCTCGGTTTTTGGTTAAGGAGGGTATAGATTCCATCTCTGCAAACGCTGATGCTGTTGATGATATCAGGCATACTGTCGCTAAAACTGAAAAGAAATTGTTGTTAGATGCTGAGAGAGAAGAATTGGAAAGAAAGAATTAAAATTCAGATAATTAAAAATAGAATGATTAAAATTTAAAAAACATTTTTTTATTCTTCTTTTTCCTGAGCAACCTTTTCTGATAATTCCTTCATGATTCTCTCTTGATATTTAGGTAGTTTAATTAGTTCAAGATATCTTGGGGGATTAAACATTAAATATTCAATGCCTTTTTGGCCAAATTTATCGATGATTGGTTTGACTAAGTGATAGCCACCTTGATAGATTATCCTGTTATTAAGAGAATACACTCCTGAAAAGAAGCCGTTAAATTCAGTCGGCCATTCAGAATCATTAAAATCATCTTCTCCTCCATTCAAAGTATTTTCAAAATACATTGCCGTCCCTTCAGAAATTATTTTCAAAGTAAAAATTGTAATTTGGTCTTTGTACCTGTAATCTGGCCAACTTCCTCTTTCTAATGATTCACTTAAATTATCACAGTAATAATGAGCTAGCTCATGGTCTACTATTCTTTTAGCTTCTTCTGTTTTGCCGAAGGTAGCAATCGAGGCAAAAAAATCGCCGAAATTAAAACCTGGTGTAGTTAAGATGCCGCTCTGGAAGAAAAAAGTATTTGTTTTATGGTCATAGAGACCTAGAATGTTAAGATTATTATTTGAAGGAAGGATGTAATTAAAATTTTTTGGGAATGTGGGATAGGAAATCCCTAATTTTTCTTCCTGAGCTTGGATTATCTGTTCTAAGTTCTCTTCGATGTACTCCTGGACGTCAGGGTCTCTTTTATTTATTAAAAAATCTTCTGAAAAGGGTCTGAGAATATAGTAGTGACCTAAAGGAGTTAAGGAAATTGCAGAACTGAGCAGAAAAATCTTTTTTGCTTTTTTTACGGTAAGCCCCATAAAAAGTAGGTTATTTAAGGAAGTTAATAAATGTTTTTAAGAAGATTTTCTGTTTGTTGGCTAATATGAAACCTAATCCTACTACAGAGACCATAACCTTATACTTTGTATAGGAACAGGGTATCTTCCGTCTGGTCAAGTCATGTTTATCTGCGATAAACGATGACAAACATGACACAGACGGCTAGGGTTTCATAAAAGCCCTTTTTGTTAACTTTTTAATAGTAGGAATTCTTGTAAATTTCTTGCATTCAAAACAAGAAATAATCACTTTGCCTTCTCGTGTCCGAACCCTAGAATTGACTCCGGGCATTAAATACTTATAGCAATGCTTACAAAATCTCCTTTTTAGGTCTAAAGGAATCCTTATCTTTACTTTCATGGCAATCTTTCTCGCTAGGGCCACATACCGGTTTGAAAGAGCCTTATTTTTAGAAAAATTGTTTTCAGCTTCTTCAAAGAGAGTTTTAATCCTCTGCAAAGCTATTTCTTTCTGTTTTTGTTTAGGAACTAAAGGTCTAGACATAAGGCAGTAAAAGTAGATTAAACTTAAAAAAGTATTGAATTAAACAGGAAATCAGAAATATTCATTTATAATCCAAAAATAATATAAACTGAATTATTTTCAATATTGTAATGAAACAAGGAAGACCGGTTAAAAGTTCTATCAGGCAGAATGTGGTAGAAATCCTATTTTTTTTAGGAAGAGGGTATGGTTATGAGGTAGCGAAGATCTATAATCAAATTTTTCCAAAGGTAACGCAAAGGAGTGTTTATTATCATTTGAGGAAAGGAGTCTTGACGGAAGAGATAAAAATCAATAAGATAGAAGAAGAAAAGGGCGAATTTTCTTGGGGAAATGTTGTAGAAAAGAAATATTATGTTTTAGGTAAAAGAGCCGCCCCTAAAGGAGAACAAAGAGTAAAAGAATTTTTGGCTAGTTGGAAAAGATGAGTTTCTTTTCTGGTTCTGATATTTTTCTTCTTGTTTTTTGTTTTTCTTTTATTTTTAGGCACTTTGGACCGAGAACTGAACTAACCCCTTTTAGGCGGAGACGGCAACTTTTTCCATTCTGTCTTAAAACACATAATTTTTATAAATGAGGGATGAAAGTAAAATAACATGGCCATAGAAAAATTCAAGACTGAAGTTTTAGAAAAAGAACAGCTGACAAAAGAGGTTTTTAAGCTGGTAATCACCGTTCCAGAAAATCTCTTCTTTAAACCAGGACAGTTTATGACTTTTACACTTGAAAAAGACAGTGAAAAAAAGCCCCGTTCATATTCTATCTTTAGTTCTTATAACGACGACGGCAAGATGGAATTTATCATAAAACTTATTGCAGGGGGTTTTGCCTCTCAAATCTTTGAAGAGATGAAGAAAGGGGATCATTTTGACATAAGAGGACCTTTTGGACATTTTGTTTTTGATGATGAGAATGAGAACGAAGAACAGTGGTTTATAGGCAGTGGAACCGGCTTAGCTCCCTTGCACAGCATGCTTAAGGAGAAAGTAGGCCAGTTTCCAGAAAAAAAGTTTGTCCTTCTTCTAAGCATGAAGCATAAAGAAGAATTGCTGTTTCACGAAGAATTGCTGGAAATGGAAGAAAAGCATCCTAATTTTGTTTATATGCCCACCTTAACCAGAGAAGAATGGGAAGGAAAAAGTGGAAGAGTGCAGAAATATCTTCCCGAAGATGTGAAAAGAAAGACATTTTATATCTGTGGGATAAAGGAATTGGTTTTAAGTGTTAAAGAACATCTTCTGGAAAAAGGAGTGAAACCGGAAGATATAAAATTTGAAAGGTATTCTTAAAAAGATAAAGTTAAAAATAATAGTTTAAATTAGTTTAAAGGCATTTTAAAGCCGATTTAAGAAATCAGGGCAGAATCTAAGTAACATAAATTTAAGTTAAAGGAAGGGTGGTTAAAATGAAAATAATTACTTCAAAAGAGTTAGACTTAAAGCAAGACATAGTTTTCTTAGGATTATATGAGGAAGAAAAAGATAATTATAAGGATTTCAGCAAGAAACTTGCCGAAGAGTTAGAAGAGGCCTTAAAAGAAAAAAGGTTTTCTAAAGCCTTCGGAGAAATTTATTTAACTAAGCTAGAAGGGATTTCTGCTAACAAAGAAACAGTAAAAGCAGTGGTAATTGGTTTAGGGAAGAAAAAAGAGTTCAGCCTGGAAAAAGTAAGACAATTAATGGGTAAGATGGTTTCTGCCACTAAAGCCGGAAAATTATCTTCTTTTTCGACAAACGTAACGTCTCTTTTAAGCTCTTTAAAATTTGATCCTCATCGCTTAGGAAGAGCAACAGCAGAAGGATTGGTTTTGGCAAATTATGATTTTAACAAATATTTAGCTAAAGAAAAAAGAGAAGAGAAAAAGCCTTTAGCAGTTGTTTCTTTACAATGGAATGGTGCAGAAGATTCTTTTGGTGCAGGTTTAAAAGTGGGAAGAATCATAGCAGAGAATACTAACTTTGTAAAGGATTTAGTTAACGAACCAGCAAACTTAGTAAATTCTGTTTATTTAGAAAAGGTAGCTAAAGATATCGCTGCTAAACATGGAACAGTAAAATTAAAAGTTTTGAATAAGCCAGAACTGAAGCAGTTAGGGATGAACGCTTTATTAGGAGTAAATGCGGGAAGTGATAATCCTCCTAAATTATTAATTTTAGAATATAATAATAGTAAGGGTAAAAGTATTGCTCTCGTCGGTAAAGGGATAACTTTTGATAGCGGGGGCTATAATCTTAAACCGACCAAGTATATTGAAGACATGAAAACGGACATGGCCGGAGGGGCAGCAGTCTTAGGGACAATAAAAGTTGCTGCAGAACTAGGCTTGAAAAAGAACTTATTAGGTGTCATACCTTTATGTGAGAACATGATCAGCGGTTCAGCACAAAGACCAGGGGATATCGTTAAAGCTTACAACGGCAAGACTATCGAGATAGGCAACACCGATGCAGAAGGAAGATTGATCTTGGCGGATGCAATCACTTATACCGAAAAGAAATACAATCCCGAAATTATTATCGATTTAGCTACCCTAACTGGAGCTTGTATCGTCGCTTTAGGATATTATGCTGCGGGAATGGTGGGTAAAGATGAAAATTTGTTGAAAGATTTACAGTCAGCTGGAATGGAATCAGGAGATCGGGTTTGGCAGCTGCCGTTCTATGACGAATATCAAGATTGGATGGATGGTTCAATCTCCGAGCTGAATAACATCTCCTTGAAAGGAAAAGGTTATGAAGCAGGAAGCATAACTGCGGGAGTATTCCTAAGCAAGTTTGTGGAGAAAGCTAGATGGGTTCATCTTGATATTGCCGGTTCAGCTTACTGGATAGTTGAGGGAGCTTATCAAGGCAAGGGAGCAACTGGTTCAGGAGTAAGAGTGTTGAGTTATTATTTGTTGGGTAACAAATAATTTCTCGGCATTATTTAGAGAATCTCAAAGAGATTAATACTTATTTAGGGGGTTGTAAAAATGGAAAATGTCATAATTTTGGGCAGCGGTATCGCTGGGTGTACAGCTGCTATTTATGCAGCAAGAGCTAATCTTTCACCGCTAGTTTTTTCTGGACCACAAGAAGGAGGACAACTAACTATGACTACGGAAGTAGAAAATTTTCCTGGTTTTCCTGAAGGGATCAGAGGGATGGAACTAGTAGAAAAAGCTAAAAAACAGGCGGAAAAGTTTGGAGCTACTTTTAAGACGGATATTGCTACGGAAGTAGAAGAAATAAAGAATGGATTTGAATTGACCTTTATGAGTGGTGCTAAATTAAAAAGTAAAACTATAATCGTTGCCACAGGTGCTTCTGCGAGATGGTTAGGAATTCCTAGCGAGGAAAAATATAGGGGAAGAGGAGTGACCACCTGTGCCACTTGCGACGGCGCTTTCTTTAAGGATAAAGAAGTTATCGTTGTCGGCGGCGGAGATTCAGCGATGGAAGAATCCTTGTTCTTAACCAGATTTGCAGCTAAAGTTACGGTCGTCCATAGAAGAGAAGAACTTCGTGCTTCTAAATTCATGCAAGAAAAAGCCCAGAAGAATGAGAAGATAGAATTTGTCTGGAATTCTATGGTCTCTGAAATTTTGGGTGATGGAAGATTAGTTAATGGTGTCAAGTTGAAAAATCTTAAAACAGGGAAATTGAGTTTGTTTAAGTGTGACGGCGTGTTCTTAGCTATCGGCCATGTTCCCAACACCAGAATCTTTCAAGATAAAATAAAGTTGGATGATAAGGGTTATATCGTAGCTGATAAATTTATGCGCACTTCCATTCCAGGAATTTTTGCAGCCGGTGATGTACAGGATACTCGATTTAAGCAGGCGATAACGGCAGCAGGAAGTGGCTGTAAAGCAGCCATGGAAGTGGAGAAGTATCTGGCTGAGAATGAGTGAGATTCCTTTTTACTATTGGGGGGTCACTCATTTTTATAAATAAATAAACCACTTAAAGAATAAAATTATACTGGGGTGTTAATTATGAAAAAAATATTGGTTATAAGTTCATTATTAGTTTTGTTCATATTCTTAGTTTCTTGTCTTCCACAGCAGCAGATTACCGATGAAGAATTGGAAACGGAATTGGCAAAATTGACTCCTGAACAACGGGAGCAATTGTTAAAAGATTTGGAAAGTAAAGATGGTGGTGCGTTGGCGGGACAAGCAGTAAGGCAAGAATTTGTTAGTAAATATGGAATTTCAAAAACTGCTTCAATGGCTTCTGCAAAACAGATTAAAACAGTTGCAATCAAATTATCACAAATTAAAGGAGTTACAAACGAATTGATTGAAGAAATGACTATTGAAAAGAAGGCGACTGAATTTTGCAAAGATTCTCAAAATGCTGGTAAAAAGACACATTACTGTAGCGAATTTGGTAGTGATATCAAATATGATAAATTTCGGTGTTCAGGAATCTACCCCATTCATGAGATTGATACTACTTATAAAAAATCGTTACTATATCCAGATGTAGATACTTGCCAAGAAATTCTTACAAAATTTTTAGATAAGCCAGGTTATGCAACTATTGGTTGCTATGATAGTGATGTGAAAGAACCGAAATTTTCGTATGCTTCAGTAGTAACTAATCAAGAAGCAGAAGAAGCAGGATACGTTGAGATAATTCAAATTCAGACTGGAAATAAAGCTCCTACTGCGTCTAGTTCCGCAGCTAACCCCATAAAAGAATTTGACGCTTGTGCTGGTGTGGAAGTAAAAAATGAAATTAAAGAAAATACTGCTGAATGGTGTAAAGGGGAGAAATATTATACTTATGGTTGTGTTACAGGTTACTGTGAGGAAGAATATCCCCCAATTGGTTATGTAGATCCAGGAATTCCTTGCGTTTTTCATACGTATAGTACTTGTGACTCTCATAAAAATACACTCGGAGCTTATGGAAAATACTTGTTTGAGCGGAAGTGTCCTAAGTTATTTGGGAGTCCTGCTATGGATTATATTACAGAGAAATTTAATTGCAATTATGAAACAGGCTACGCCTGTTCTGAAGGAAGATGTAAAATTCCTGAAAAATATAAAGGCGTCGGACAAGTAAAATCAATGACTTGTAAAGAAAATGAAGATTACTGCTATTACACAATTACCACTGGGTCTTGGAGTATCTAAATTTTTTCTTTTTTTTTCTTAGTGTTTTAGGTTTCATATTTCTCGCTTTAGCTTCTGTTTTTAACTGGAGGTATGTGGAAATGTCCTTTAGGACATTCTTAGAAAAAGCACAAGCTTTTTCTTTATTTAATACATCTCTTTTAATGCGAGCGTAGCGAGTTAGGGGTCTAATTCCCCAACCTTTAGGTTGTTTTCTTTAGAAAATTTTTTGTAGCGGCTTCGCCGCAGTATAAACTGCGGACGAAGTTACGCTGTATTCTACTAATCCAAGAGTAGCGT
>JAHJDB010000062.1 GCA_018812765.1 Nanobdellota archaeon | reverse complement strand
TAACGATGTTATGTCGCTTGCACTTTATGTGCAGGTCGAGGAGCATTAGTGACGAGAAGTATTTTCCTGCCGTACTTGTTAATCATTGACGCCAATACAGAAAGGGGACAATTTCAAGAGCATAGTTTTTTGTTAATTATTTAAATGGGAGAAAGCTTAATGTTTCTTGTAACCAAATAGTTTATCATACTCTTTATGATCAACAATACTTAAAACAAAAGCAAAAATCTCAATTTTTGTTCCCTCCAGAGTATAGAGTAATCTCCAATAATTTGATAATTCAGCACGATAAAGATTTTGTATTCCTTGCTGTTTGAAATTTATTGGAATTAATCTTTTTGCTATCGGATCCCCGAATTGAGGATTCTCTTTTAAGATTTCAATTATTCTTTTGATTGAATTAATAAGGCTTTGCGATTCTTTATCATCTCTTTTCTTCAATTCAAGAAAACTCTCTTTAGCTTGACCTTTCAAAAGAACCCTAACATCTTTGCCTGCAAACATTATCTAAACCTCTAAAGTGTCTTCCAACATTTTTCTTAAATGTTGTGGTTCTGAGTATATCCATTGAACGCCACGAGGACCATATATAATTTTTCCGCTTCTCCAGAGGTATTCGAGGATCACTTGTAATGTTTGATGCATTATTTGTTTTGGTAATTCTTTTTTAATATCAGAAATTTTCATAGGAATATCTCTATGCTCTTTGAGAAAATCTTCAACCATCAAGACAGTGTTTAAGTTAGGGTATCTTTTGGTTTTGTTATCTTCTTCTTGAATCATTTCAGTTTCTGTAAATTCTACTGTTTGTGTTTCCATTTTATATCAATTGATATCTAAAAAGTATAAATGTATTTAAATGTTTCGGCATTTTTTGGCTAATTTTGAGCAACAACATTTATATACAATAATTAGAATTTTAATGTTTATGCTTGTTAAGAAATCAAAATCACAGAAGATTGAAAACTCAAAGGATTGTATTGTTTGGGAATATGCTTATCCTAGTAATCTTTTTAGTTTTGCAACAGCTTTAATTAATGGTCGATATCCTGAAGAAAAAAGAGTAACTAATTTAGGTTGTGAAGAGATTTACTATGTTTTATCAGGTAGTGGAACCGTTCATTCTGAAAAAGGTGAGTTTGATTTAGAAGACGGAGATCTATATTTCTTTGAAAAAGGAGAAATATATTGGGTAGAAGGAAATAATTTGAAACTAGTTTTAGTAAACGCACCAAAATGGAATCCCGAACAACATAAGATTGTTGATTAAGTAAGAGTAACGTTTTCTCCCCCTAATTAAATTAATTGTCCCCCTTAAAGTTGTTGTAATTTTAATAGTAAATCTTATTTATGCGTCAATGATAAAAGTCGTTAAAGTTAGCGACAGCGTAGAATCAGTAAAGGCAGGAAAATATTCAACATAACGATGTTATCTTTCCCCGACTTTACGTCGGGGTGAGAAACTTGTTTCTCAAGTATTTTGTCACCGTACTTAGTTAATTGGCACCGTAGTAATTAGTTGATTTTGGAAGATTCTTTGGAAATTGGGGGGCGTTTTGAGAAATCTTTTTATATCAAGTAATATTTTAACGTATATATCCTAATATTTGATTAGGGGCTGGGAAAAATGAAAAAAATAATTTTTGGAATATTGATTGTATTTCTTTTAATTTTAGTGGGATGTTCAACACAAACAAGTGTTAAATACCAGTGTGTTGATGGTTCTTTTGTAGATTCAGTGGATTTATGTGATTCTAAAACCTGTCCTGAAACAAATTGTCCAGAATTAGATTGTTCTTCATGCCCCATAAAGAAAGAAATACAAAAATCCTATCAGTATCAGTGTTTTGATGGTAATTTTAAAGATAGCATTAGTGACTGTTCTGAATTTGTAACTAATAATCCATCAGTAAGTTCTAAATGTTCAAATGCTGAATATAAAGATGTTACTTCAATTGAACTTGAATTAATGTGGAAAGATCCCGAGAGTATATTATCTGGTTTGTGGTCTGCTGAGGATTATTATAAATGGTATCCATCACTTAATGAAGGAAAAGTTTTTGGTGTGGACACTTATATAAAAAATATTGGGTGTACAAAAATCAAACCAAAATATAATCTGTTATTAATTAAAGGCAATAAAATTCTTGAAGAAAAAGAAGATGCTTATTTTAGAGGAGGAACTGGATTATCTTGGGGTACAGCTGGTTTTGGCAGTGACAAAAAAGAATATTATCCTGAGGACTGGTCTTACTCTTTTGAATCATTTGAATTTATGGATGGAATAAAAGTCTCTTCTTCTGGTTTATATGTTATCCGATTGATAGCAAAAGATGAATTGACTGGTAAAACAATAGGAACAGCAGAAACATCATTTAACATTGGATAATCTAAAATGCCTGACCGAAAAAGAGTTTTAGAAAAAAGACTTGAAACAGTAAATAAACAAATAACCAGCAATGTTATTATAGGAATCATTGCAATTTTAGTATTAATTTTTGTTCCATGGATTCAATTTGAGAATTTTATGTTCAGAATAAGTTTAGAAACAATCATCGCATTTGTTGTGCTTATTGTATCTCTAGTAAGGGGGTTTACATTAAGAGGTAAAAAAGAAGAAATTGAATCAGAACTATCAGTTTATTCAAATGAAGAGCATAAAGAAGAAAAGATTGTAGAAAAGAAGGAAATCCAAAAGTATACCTGCGAATATTGTGAAATTAAGAAAGATTTTAAATCTTTAGAAGCACTAGAAACCCATTATTTGGGTTGTAAAGAAAAGAGATACAGAAGTGAAAAAGACAAAAAAATTGCAATATGGGTAATTGGTGTTATTGCTTTCTTAAGTTTTGGGATTTATTTCTTGATTAATAATAAAATTAATTTAATTCCATTAATACTGATAGGTTTTATTTTAACTCCATTTTTTGATAAAACATTTAATAATTATAAGAAGAAAAATAAAAAATTAAAGCATTTTATGTTTAATTGGTGGAAAAAAGGAATTCTTGTTGTAATTATTATTTTGTTATTTTTTGTTATTAATTTAGCAATCCCAAATTGTCCTAAATCTTGCGATGACACTAATTCTTGTACTGAAGATTTTTGTAGTTCTGGAACAGGTTTTAAGTGTATGAACACAGTAAAACTAAATTGTCAGGGAAATAACATTTGTGAAGAAGGAGAATATGGAACTTCTGATTGTCCTAATTGTGATGATAGTAAGAAATGTACTGTTGATTCTTATGATTATGGAGCAAGGAAATGCATTAATGTTAAGATGAAAGGATGTGTTGAATAATCAGTCAAAACGCCCCCATTGATTTCTTTTAAGTGTTTGTTAATAATACATAGGTGCCAATTAAAGTTGTTTAGTTCAGCGTAAGCGTCGGTAAAGTTAAGGTGACAAAATATTAAAGATAACGATGTTATGCCCTGGGGACTTTATGTCCCCACGAGGCACGCAGTGCCGAAGAGGTTTTGAACTACCGTACATTTACACTGGCGCCGTTTAACACTTATAGTTTTTAGTTTTAGTATTTCAGAAAGGGGGGTTCCATTATATTAAGATTATATTTTATTTCTAATTTTTCATTTTATACAATCTTTTCTGGTATATGGGTGTTTTATAATTAGTATTAATAAAAAATGAGATTAGGTCATCAAAGAAAAATGCTTAACACTAAAATCCCACTCAATTTAAGTATAACTCTTGTTTAATTGATGCCTGTTTTTAATATAAATCTACTTAAAATTTCTGTTTATCAAACCACATTTTAAAATCGCTTAACAATTATATCTCTTCTTTATGCAAATTGACTACTTCTATTTTGCTTGAAAAATATATATTATAGTCTAGTTTCTAGTGTTTTTCATTTTATACACTCTTTTTTTGATAAAGGTGTTTTATAATTAGTGTTAATAAAAAATGAAGTGATATTATCAACGGATAAAAAATAAAAATGAACAAAAGACAGAAACCTTTAAATAGTAGTTCCAATCTCAAGATGTAAGGTGAGAAAAATGACTGACGACCCAATACAAAATTTGAAATCATATGCAGAAGATCTTTTCTTGAGAAGCAAAGATGAAGTATCCAATGATCGCGAGATAATGGAAAAATTAAAAGATAAGATGGTGATAATCAAAGAAACTAGTTCAGTGGAATTAATTTTTAAACATGATAGTGCACAGATTACTGTCCCACTATATCTTATTGGTAAACTTATTGGTCATAAAATATTAGGAATAATAGATAAGATTTCGGCGGACACTACTGAATTATCTAATAATCTTCATATCCCTCCCAAGGCCTTGTCCCGACCATTAGGGATGCTTCTGAATGAAGGGCTAATTGAGAAAGCTGGAGACGGTTTTCAAATAAGAGCATATAAAATATTAGATTTCTTGGATTCACTGGGGGAAGAGAAAACGCCCACAAAATTCCGACCAAAGATAAGAAGACAATCTAAATCAACCACTAAAAAACAGAAGACAAATGTTGTAAAGAATAATCCTGGAGAACACCTAAAGTCAAAAGGATTAGAAGAATTATGTGGTTTTATTGGCTTACTCGAGGAAAAATTAAGAAAAATACTCTTTGTAAGAGAAAATGATGTAACATTAATTGATACAAAATTTATTGACTCAAAAAGCACTAAAGAGATTCAGTTAGACACCAGTCTTGCGCTCCTCTTATTGTACAAGTATGTTTTTGATTTGGATAAATGTCCATCTATGCTGTTGAGAAAAAAACTTCAGCTTATGGGAATTAAATCATTGGTGAACCTCACAACAAATCTACATAAATTCCCAGAATATGTCATCCACGATGCAGGAAAAGTAGGTAGTACTGACAATTATTTCCTAATTACACAACCAGGAGAAAATCGGATTAAAGCAAAGATAAAAAAATACTTGGGGGGCGATGACAATGAAAATCAATGAGGGAATTCGGAACCTCTGGAAAGAAAGTTTTTTTGAGATTCATGTTTCCCCACAGGTGGTTAAGAAGGAATTAAACAGTAAATATGGTATGAATCCCTCAAATGTCATTATGAATCTTAAAAGTTGCAAAAGTTTTCTTAGGAAAGAAAGTAAAGGTTGGATCCAGAAGATTAGACATTCGGTGAAAGTACATTCAACATTGGTCAATTATGGTGTGGAGAATGAGTTGTATGCAATATCCAACGATAAGCGTTTAATAAAATCTTGTGAATCTAACTTTGAATCAGGAAATTATTGGGATGCTGTTTTTAATGCTTTACGACATATGGAAGTAAGAGTAAGGAAAAAGTCAGGACTCTCCGCTTCAGATGTTGGAGCTGATTTGATGGAGAAAGCATTTAAACCTAATGTTGGAAACTTAAAAATTCCTTGTTGTGCAACGTCTGGAGAAGAAGATGGATTTAAACTCATCACTAAAGGCATGATGATGTTTCATAGAAATGCCAAAGGTCACAGAGAAGAGTTAATTGACAAGGAACTTGCTATAAAAATTATTGGTTATGTTGATTATTTACTGCAGATAGTTGGAACATCTGAAATAAGAGTGTAATCGGTACTTTAGAAATATTTTTTGGAACCCCCCGTTAAGGTTTTAGTATTAATTATAGTTTTAGTTCTTAGAAAGGCGCCAGTTAAAGAGTAGAGATTTAGCGTCAGCGTAGTATCAGAATAGGTAGTTCAAAACTTGGGCATAACTGAGTTTATGTCTAGGTTTGGATATTTCTCGGTGTCAAAGGCTGAAATGGAGAAATTTTGAAGCCCGTAAGTGTTTTTTTTGTAATTATCAGTAAGGAATAAAAAATAAAAAAATTAAAGTTTCTTTAATAACCTCCCTATCAAAATGTCCTGATGATTATTATCTATCGTTAAATCAACCAAGATCCTCTCCCAAGCAGCTAACTTGTGCTTTAAAGGTAAGGATCGACACAATAAACGCCTTACACGCCTATCAAGCTTCCTTAAATTCTCCACTCGTTCACACCAAATCTCATTCGTTTCAATAAAGTCTTCCATAGGAAGTCACCTCAAATGTTTTCACAAAAACACTAGGAAGGTTCTAAATGTAGTTTTCTATCTTTGATGGAAAGATCAATTAAGATCCAGACGGCCAAAAAAAGATATTTGAGAGATGAACCACTTGACAGCATGTTGAATAAGATTGACCAGTGGAACGGAGGGAATTTTTAGGAGATTAAACTGTTTAAGGTTTTTATTTCTCTTCTTATTAACTCCACTGGACCACTGGACAAGTATGGATAGGGTTTATATAATGGTTTAATGATAAAAGTTAGGATGATGAAGGATAAATTAATCCCCCTATGATCATCGAGGTAGTAAAAATGGATTTTATTGAATTAGTAAGGAAAGAAGCACTTAGAAGAGGATATAGTATCAGAACAATAAAGACCTATCAAGATTGTCTTCGAAAATTTTTCAGAACTTGTCATAAAGAGCCAAAGAAAGTTACTAAAAAAGATGTTACCGATTATCTAGACCAGTTAGTTGAAAGAAATAAAGCAGGAAGTACGTTAAATGTTTATTTAAGTGCACTAAACTTTCTTTTCTTGGATGTTCTAAACAAGAAATTATTAGTTAATATCAGATATTCTAGAAAACCAAAAAGATTACCAGAAGTTTTGAATAAGGAAGAATTGGTCAAGTTGTTTGAAGCAATCAGCAATAAAAAACATCAGCTGATGGTCTTATTGATGTATTCTGCTGGTTTAAGAGTCAGTGAGATGTTAAATTTAAGGGTAAGGGATTTTGATTTTACAACAAACCTGGGAATAGTAAGAGATGGAAAGGGAGGAAAAGAAAGATTTTTTTTAATCTCGGAAAGATTGAAACCAGATATTATAAATTGGTTTAAGGATAACGGGTTGAAGAATGATTCATTTTTGTTTAATAGCTATCAAGGAAGGATGAGTGCTAGCACTGTTAGGATGATTTTAAAAAAATCTGCTCAGAAAGCCGGGATCAAGAGAAGAGTACATCCCCATCTGATGAGGCATTGTTTTGGGACTGACGTGGTCAAGGACGGCCACACAGAAGCTGAGTTGCAGCCGTTGATGGGGCATAATAGCATCGAGACCACTAGAGGATATGTTCATGTTGCTAATGCTCAAATGACTAAAGTAAAAAGCCCCTTTGATAATCTATAATTTTGGGACGTAACCATTATAAATAGTCTTCAAAATAAGCATTCTAGCAGGTATTTCTGCTAGGTGTTTAGTAGTTCTGAGGACAATGATAAAAAAGATAAATCAGCAATACGAACCTGTACATCTGAAGTCGATACTTCACCCGCTTATCAATAGATGGTTCTTCAATAAGTTCAAGGAATTTTCTCTTCCTCAACTGTATGGGGTGATGGAGATCCATTCCCGGAAAAACACACTTATTTCCGCACCGACCGGAAGCGGTAAGACTCTTACAGCCTTCCTTTCCATCCTTAACGAATTGGTAGACTGTGCTGAAAAAAAGGTTTTGGAAGATAAAGTCTATTGTGTTTATGTTTCTCCGTTGAAAGCTCTAGGTAATGATATCTCTATAAACTTATTAACTCCTTTAGAAGAAATTAATGAACTCGCTGGAAAGAATCTGGGCATAAGAGTGGGGGTCAGGACTGGAGACACGACTGCCTATGAAAAGTCCAAGATGCTGAAGAATTCTCCGCATATCCTCATCACCACACCGGAATCTTTGGCGATAATGATCAATTCTCCAAAATTCAAGGAAAAATTGAGAGATGCCCAATGGATGATTGTTGACGAAATCCATTCGATGGCGGAGAATAAGCGCGGTGTGCATCTTAGCCTGACCATGGAAAGATTACAGCGGATGACTCCTGGAATAACTCGGATAGGATTATCAGCTACGATCGCTCCTTTAGAAGATATCGCCAGATACTTGGTAGGCAATGACGGACAGGAAGAGCGTGATTGCGGCATCATCGACATCCGGTTCCTTAAAGAGATGGACCTGAAAGTTCTTTCTCCGGTAAAAAGTCTGGTGGAAACAGACTATATGCTTAAGCATCAGAAGATGTATTCTCTTATAGACGAATTGATCCAGGAACATAAGACTACTTTAATTTTTACTAATACTAGATCAGCAACAGAACGAGTTGTCCACACTTTGAAGGATAATTATCCAAATCATTACACTGAAGAAAATATTGCTGCTCATCATGGTAGTTTGAGTAAGGAAAATAGGTTTATGACTGAACAAGCTTTACGGGATGGAAAACTGAAGGTTGTTGCTTCTTCAACCAGTTTAGAGTTGGGGATTGATATTGGGTATATTGATTTAGTACTTTGCTTGGGTTCTCCTAAGTCTGTCGCCAGATTCCTGCAACGAGCCGGAAGGGCAGGCCACCAACTTCATTCTACAGTCAAAGCCAGGGTTATCGTCATGGACCGGGATGATTTAGTGGAATGTTCTTTGCTTCTCAAGTCTGCGATAGAAAAAAAGATTGATCGGGTTCATATCCCTAAGAACGCTTTAGATGTCTTAGCGCAGCAGATTTATGGTATAGCCATCAATGAGGTCATTAACATTCATGAACTATTCCATCTGATCAAGAAGAGTTATTGTTATAGCACTTTAGAATGGGCTGATTTTTATGAGGTTATAAAATATCTTTCTGGGGAATTTGTTTCTTTGGAAGAAAGGCACGTCTATGCTCGGATCTGGTATGATCAGGAAACTGGTGACATTGGTAAGAAGGGAAAGATGGCCAGGATAATCTACATGACTAATATCGGAACAATTCCGGAAGAGAGTTATATCACTGTCAAGGTAGGCGAACAGTCAGTTGGAAAAATTGATGAGGGATTCCTGGAACGGTTAAGGCCGGGAGACGTTTTTGTTTTAGGCGGCAATGTTTACATGTTTAAGTTTTCAAGAGGGATGACTGCTCAGGTTTCAACATCAGTTAACAGGCCACCTACCGTTCCTTCATGGTATTCAGAGATGCTGCCTCTTTCTTTTGATTTAGCGATGGAAATCAACCGCTTCAGGAGATTGATGGAAGATAGGTTTAAGGCAAAACAGTCAGAGACAGAGATCCTTAAATTTATCAACGATTATCTATACGTGGACGAAAAGGCAGCTTATAGCATCTATAGGTATTTTTATGAGCAGTTTCATTTTAGTGCCATCTCTTCAGACCAGAAAATTGTCATTGAAACTTTCGTTGATAGAGAGAGGACTTATGTTCTTTTCCAGACTTTGTTCGGCAGAAGAGTAAATGACTGTCTTTCCCGTTCTTTAGCTTACATCATCGGCAAATCCCAGCATCGTGACGTTGAGATCGGCGTTACTGATAATGGTTTTTATCTTTCTGCGGATAAAAATTTTAATGCCTTGAGAGCGTTTGAACTGTTGAAACAAGAAAATTTTAGGCCGATCCTGGAGAATGCTATCGAGAAAAGCGAAGTGCTTAGCAGAAGGTTCAGGCATTGTGCCGGCCGCTCTTTAATGATCCTTAGAAGTTATCTGGGCAGGACTAAGAAAGCCGGCAGGATGCAGGTCGGCAGTAAAATTCTGTTTAATGCGGTCAA
Source organism: Nanobdellota archaeon (assembly GCA_018812765.1). Classification (GTDB taxonomy): domain Archaea; phylum Nanobdellota; class Nanobdellia; order Woesearchaeales; family GW2011-AR9; genus JAHJDB01. Next base: position 1,072 of record JAHJDB010000062.1, on the reverse strand, counting down.
AAGAATCAGCAACGATTTTCCGATCCTTAAAGAGGCTCGAAGAGAAGTTCTGGAAGATCTAATGGATTACGAGCATGCTCAAGCTGTGATCGACGATATTATTTCAGGAAAGATAGCTGTGGTAGAGACAAAAACAGAAATCCCCAGTCCGTTTTCTTTCGGTTTGATTGCCGGTGGATATAGCGATGTTATCAAGATTGAAGATAAGCAGGAATTTTTAAGACGGATGCATGCTTTGGTCATGGCCAAGATATCTCTTCAGGAAGGAAAGAAAAAAGTTAAAGAGAAGAAGGAAGAATTTTCTTATTCTTCTTATTGGGATGAGATCCATCAAAAAAGAGAAGATGAAAAGGATGAACATAAAGAGAGATTAAAGATGCAGGTTTGGACTTTGAAACATGTGCCTGTTTATGCTAAGGAAGAGTTGGTTAAGCTGATTGAGTTCGGTTTGATGCGTGCAGATGTTTTGAGAGATGTTAAGAAACATAAATCTGATGTTGAAAAGGACTGGCCGGAAGAGTTGAAGGAGTTTGTGCTGGGGAAGATTTAGTTTTTTTATATCTTAAAAGATAAGTTTAAAAATAACTCTTTACGAGGAATTAAACATGGGGGAAAAAGACTTCGAAAATTTAGTTAATATCTGTAAAATGGTATCTGGGGTGTTAGGTATTGACTCTGCTGTAGTTATAAAAAAAGATTTAATTATAAAGAATACTGTGTTAATAGATTTTACTAAGTTAGGATATAATGTTAGAGCACAAGTTTTGTTAAAAGTTGATAGAGGTAATAAAGAATTATTAAAAAAACATCTTTTATATAATTCAAATGTTAATTCAATGTATAAAATTAATAGCGGGTGGGATTTTCTAGTTGAAACTCTTCACAAGAATATTAAAGAATTAGATTTTTTCATTGAAGGTTTAAATAAAAATTTTAATGCGAGCGTAGCGAGTTAGGGGTCTAATTCCCCAACCTTTAGGTTGTTTTCTTTAGAAAATTTTTTGTAGCGGCTTCGCCGCAGTATAAACTGCGGACGAAGTTACGCTGTATTCTACTAATCCAAGAGTAGCGT
>JAHJDB010000061.1 GCA_018812765.1 Nanobdellota archaeon | reverse complement strand
ATAAAATTAAAAAAAGTAGAAAAAGTAAAAAAAATAAAAGAAATAAATCAATTTTTTCTAAAACGACAAAAAAAAGAAAAAGAGAAAAAAAGAGTTTTCTCAAAAAAAGCAAAAAAAAAAGAACTTCTTCTGCCCAAAAAAAATCAAGAGCGGCAGTAAAAAGATTAAGAAAAATAAACCAGGACAGAAAAAAAAGAAAACTAGTTTATCGGATAGAAAAGTCTCAAAAGAAGAAAAAGAAAATAAAAACAGTAAAAAAATTAAGAAAATTAAGAAAAACAAAGAAGCTAAAGAACCTGAAAGGAACAAAGAGAAAAAAAAGAAAAAAGGCGATGCCGGGAAAGGTTAAAAAATCTAGGTCCACCAAGGTTACTATAAGGTTCAGAAGAAAAAAAAATCAATTTTGTATCTCTAAAAGAAAATTTCTCTATGCACTTCTGTTCTTTTTATTAGTTTTATCTTTTTCAGTACTCAGCTTGCTGCATTACTTAAATGTGTTTGATCTGTGGTATACACTAGAATTATTCGGCAAGGTCGTTTCTTCTACTGTTAAAAATTTATCAACTTCAGTAAGGAGTTTTACTTTAATAGGAAGTTTTACTCTAGTAAGAAGTTTTTTAAGCGAACATTTTCTGACAAATCTTTATTTTTTTATAGTAGTTGTCATCGGGATAACTTACTCTATCCTTAGAAGAAGATATCGTCAAGGCAAGCTTCAACAAAGAAAAAAAGCTAGAGTTTTCGATCACAAGACTGCTGTCTCTAAAATCAGCGTGGAAATAAAATCTGGAGAAACGCAGATCGATGCTCTCTACAGGATTATTAAAGAGAAAGGAAAGTTGTCGGAAGAAGATGCTCTCAGGATCTTTAAGGTTTCTAAAGAGGTCATCAACGAATGGGTCTCGGTACTTGAAAGCCACGATTTAATAGCTGTGGCTTATCCTGCGTTTGGTTCCCCGGTTTTAAAAATAGCAGAGATAGAAAAGAAAAGAGAAGAAGGTGAATTAAATGAGTAGGGAGGTTGTTGATAGTTACAGGATTACCGAAGAAGGTTTTGATGTAGGCGTCAAAATTACAGGAGGTAAAGGACAGATTAAAATATATGAAATTGTACATGCAGAAATCCCTCCGGCTACTCAGGCTCTTCTGGATTCGATTAAGCAGGAGCTTATCGGAAGAGTACACATAACTGCTGAAGAGATTCTTGATCCTAAAATCATCGTTAGCCTCAAGAAAAGGTTCAAAGAGAACGCTAAATCCTTAATTGAAAAAAAATTACCGGGGATAGAACCAAAAATCCTCAATAACTTAGTGATGATCCTTTTGAAAGAGATGCTCGGCCTTGGAGACCTTGAGATTTTTTTATCCGACCCAAATCTGGAAGAGATTGTCGTCACTTCAGCAAACGAACCAATCAGAGTATTCCATAAAAAGTTCGGTTGGCTTTCTACTAACATCATTCCTGAGAACGAGGTTCAGATCAGGGACCATTTCAACACCATAGCCCGAAGGGTAGGCCGGCAGATCACTACCTTAAATCCCTTGCTTGATGCTCACCTCCTCACTGGTGATAGGGCTAATGCAGTCCTTTATCCCATCTCCAGTAAAGGAAATACTCTTACTATTCGTATGTTTGCCCGAGACCCTTGGACTGTTACCGATTTTATCAAAAATAAGACCTGTAGCTCTTATGTCTTTGCTTTGATTTGGTTTGTCATGCAGTACGAAGGAAACATTTTAATTTCTGGCGGAACCGGTTCAGGCAAGACTTCTTTTTTGAATATCTGCATGCCTTTCATCCCTCCTAATCATCGGATTGTAAGCATTGAAGATACCAGAGAACTGATGCTGCCTGAATTTTTATATTGGTGTCCTTTAACTACAAGGCTGCCTAATCCGGAAGGAAAAGGTGAAATCACCATGCTTGACCTTTTGATAAATTCTTTACGGATGAGGCCCGATAGGATTATTCTAGGAGAGATGAGAAAAAAAGATCAGGCAGAAGTTCTTTTTGAAGCCATGCATACTGGCCATAGTGTCTATGCAACGGTTCATGCTGATTCGGTAATTTCAACAATACAAAGGCTTACAAATCCACCGATAGAAGTTCCGCCTAACTTATTATGCGCTGTCAATCTTAATGTAGTCATGTTTAGGAACCGGAAATTCAACATCAGACGTATTTATCAGCTTGGTGAATTTCTTTCTACTGAAGAAGAAGGAGAATCTAAGGTGAAGGGAAATATCATCTATAGATGGAACCCCGGATCAGATAAATTAGTTCCTCATCAAAAATCGATTAGATTATTTGAGGAATTAAGCCGTCATACCGGTTTAAATCAGATCGAAATGAATGAGGATATTGCCAAGAAAGAAAAAATCTTAAATTGGATGGTTGCCAAGAATATCAGGGACTTAGATTCTGTGGGGAAAGTTTTTAATGCTTATTATTTAGATACTGAAGAATTATTATCTCTGGTTCAGAAAAACGGCAGCCCGGAAGAATTGATGAAACTGGGGAATAAATAAAAATGGTAAAAATTCCGTTCTCTTTTTTACCGCCGAAATTCTTGGATAAGATCTCAGGCAGCTTTAGAGGTGTTGCTTCTTCGTTAGAGAAAATATTCCCTTTCATGCAGGTGGAACTTGACCAGGCCAACATGAAAGTTGAAACTAAAAAATATTTTGCGTTATGCTTGACGGCAACAACCATCTTGTTTTCATTTATGGCTGTTTTTCTCACTTTAATCCTGTTCAGCAGGGGAAACTATTTTTTAGGAGTAATAATCTCTTTCGTTTTTTCAGGTTTAATTTTTTTCGTTCAATTGAATTATCCTAAATCAATTGCTAATAAAAGAATAAAACAATTAGACGCTGATCTGCTTGAAGCTCTTCGTGCAGTTACGATTCAGCTTAATTCGGGCGTGCCTTTATTTGAGGCTATGACAATAATCTCTAAGCAGAACTTTGGGGAAGTAAGCAGCGAGTTTGGTAAGGCCGTGAAAAGAATTAATGCCGGTGTTCCTCAAGCTGAAGCTTTGGAGCAGATAGCTTTACAGAACCCTTCTCAATATTTCAGAAGAGCCTTATGGCAGATTATCAACGGCATGAAAGAAGGAGCGACCATCAATGAAGTGCTGAAGACAGTTATTGAAAATCTTAGCAAGGAACAAATTATCCAGATTGAACAGTATGGGTCTAGACTAAGCCCTTTAGCGATGTTTTACATGATGGGGGCAGTCATCTTACCTGCTTTAGGGATGACTTTTATTTTAGTCATCACTTCCTTTATCGGTTTAGATGAAATGACTATAAAGATAATTTTCATTGGTCTGCTGGTTTTCGTGGTTTTTTTCCAGTTCATGTTTTCAGGGATAGTCAAGACAAAACGACCTAGCTTGTTGGGAGAGTAGATTAAAGATGATTAAGTTTGGTGAAAAATAATGGCCCACTTTTATAGAGCGATAGCAAGCTTATTTCCGAAAAGTCTGCGTAAAAAGGTAACTCAAGCTTTATTCTACGCAAACATCGACATAGAATCACATCGGTTTTTTGGTTTTGTTATTGTCTTTTCTCTTTTAGGTGCAGGAGTTTTAGGCTTTTTTTTAGGTCTGTTATTCAACAGATTGTTTTGGCTGATTTTTCTACCTTCATTAATAATCCTTAACGGAATAGTTTATCTTTGGTTAATCCTTTTAGTCGATAAGAAGGCCAGGCTGGTTGAAGAGTCTCTGCCAGATGCCCTTAAGTTGATGGCTTCAAACCTTCGGGCCGGCATGACTCCCGATAAGGCTTTATTGCTTAGTTCCCGTCCAGAGTTTGGGCCTTTAAAGGATGAGATTGACATTGTCGGCAAGAAAGTTACTTTAGGCAGAAGTATCGGAGCTGCTTTGGTTGAGATGGCTGAGAGAGTCCGTTCTAAACGGCTGGGCCGGGCTGTGGAATTAATTAACTCAGGGCTGGAATCTGGAGGAAGTTTAGCTGTTCTGTTAGAAGCAACAGCTGATAATGTTCGTGAACAGTCTTTGATCGATAAGAAGATTAAAGCGGGAATAACGATGTATGTAATCTTTATTTTTTCAGCCGCTTCAATAATCTCTCCAGTACTTTTCGGTTTAAGTTCTTTTTTGGTAGAAGTGATTCAGAAAACGTTCTCAAATCTGGAGCTCCCCACGACTGCAGTTTCTTCTATTCCAATACAGATTTCAAAAGTTTCTATCAGTCCGACGTTCATCATTTCTTTCATAGTAATTTTCTTGATCATTAATAATTTCATGGCTGCTATGCTCCTTGGTTTAATGTCAAAAGGCAAGCAAAGAGCAGGAATAAGTTATTTTGTACCGATGCTGTTATTGGTCATCCCAATTTTCTTTTTAGTACGTTATGCTATTAGGGGCCTTTTAGGTGGATTATTAGGATTCTAGTTTTTAAGAATATTAATGCGAGCGTAGCGAGTTAGGGGTCTAATTCCCCAACCTTTAGGTTGTTTTCTTTAGAAAATTTTTTGTAGCGGCTTCGCCGCAGTATAAACTGCGGACGAAGTTACGCTGTATTCTACTAATCCAAGAGTAGCGT
>JAHJDB010000060.1 GCA_018812765.1 Nanobdellota archaeon | reverse complement strand
GTGCTATATTCTACAGCGGTTATGTAAAAGGGAAAGATGATGAACTCGAAAAGATTGGAAAAGGAATGGTTTATCCTCCCCTCAGCAATCTTGAAAAAAAAATTCTTGATGATATCAAAGATAATCCGGAAGCTATACAGCATAAGATTGATAAATGGATTAATGATGATGAGAACGATTTATTTCCGGATAATTCCGGTAATTATTTTACCGATACAGAACAATTTCAAGGCAGTCTCTGTACTGGTGGAGAAGCCTATTGTGACATCTGGGCTCCGGCAGTCCATTTTCTTCGCACTAAAGCAGGAGATTGTGATGACGTTCTCTTGTTTGCCCATTATTCCTTGGGAGGCAAAGGCTATGGGATTTATCTTAATGGAAAGAATGAGAAAAACGAGACTATCGGACATGCTATTTATGTCTATCCCGGAAGTAATGGGAAATATGGAATAATCAGTATCAATAGTTGTGAACAAACCGGATCGATATACACTAATTTAGAAGAAATTGCAGAAAGTTATTCAGAATCTTTTGACTTTTATCAAGTATTAACCTTACCCGATAATGAAGAAACTTTACTTTATGATTTTAATGGTAAAAGGGAAACAAAATTTGGTGAAAAGAGATATTTCATAAAAAAGAAGAGTGAAACACCAAAGGAAGAATCAGCCTCTGACCTGGAGCTTTATCCGATTGAGGTTATTGACTAAAGCTTGTTTCAAAATATTAAATTCTGAAGAATATTCGTTGAAACCATCAAAAATTATTTTAGCAGAATAGGTTTCTTTTGGAAGGTGGGGAGAACCAAACTCCTCAAAGACAGCTAAATCATTAGTCATGGTTATTATCAGTTCATTTTCTTTAAATTCGTATAGATTTATCCTTCCAACCCCGTAAAATAATTCATAAGACCAGCCTTTTGTCTCCAGAAAACACTGATCCAGATTTATTATTAAATCATCTAATTCCAGTTGATCAATGATTCCGTTTAAATATATTCTTCCGAGATCTTTCATTGCCGGAGTAGCCTTTGAACCTATGGCCACAGTTTTTTTGATGCTTTCCATCCAGGAGTAATAAGTTCTTCTTTTTGTTTCATCAACATTTATAGGTATACTCCATTGGTTGACGATAGAACGTTTCAAATAATCTCTTAATTTTTCATGCAGGTGATACGGCCTTCGGTCAACATGATATCCACCCAGGCTTTCAATCAGATAGTGTAGATTTGATGTTAATGCTTCTGTTTTGATTTCTCTAGAAGTATCTATCATCAATTGCTGCATCGTTTAATAACAGCAAAAAAAACTATATAAAAATAATCTATATGTTGTATTATACTAAATCAGCATTTCAGAAAGAAACTTTTTCGGATCCTTAGCTTTAGGTACGGCATGTCCAATCAAGACTCCTTTAGTTCCTAACAGCAAGGCCTGCCCTAAATCTTCTTTGGAATGTATTCCTGCGCCACATAACAACTTTGTCTTATCGCTCAGCTCTGAAAGAAGATTCACTGCTTTTACGATTATGTCGGGATTTGCGGTAGTGACAGATATCTCTCCTCCGATAAGCTCTTTAGGTTCATAAGCGATGTAATCCGGATGAGACTCCGCAATCTTTTTTATTTCAGATAATGATGAAGCACAGACAATGGTAATCAATTTTTCGTTCTTACAGTCCTTGATAGTTTCTTTCAGATACTTCAAAGGTACTTTTCTTTCAGAATGGTTTAAGATAGTTCCTGTTACGCCGATAGATTTCAATTCTGCTATCGGCACTCTGCCGGTATGCGCGCCTAAAGAGACCGGATCGGCATGCTGGGAAAAGACTGTTAGGTTAGTTTTCTCAGCAACTTCCTTAATGGTTAGCAAAGAAGGAGCGACCGCCACTTGATACTTATCTCTTTTAACTTTAGCTATCTCTTTAGCCAAATTTAATGCTTTATCGCCGGCCGCTTCTTTATACGTTTTAAAATTTATTAAAATTAATGGTTTCATTCTTTTTTACCTTATGTTTGACATCAATATAACTCTTCTGTTTATTTTTAGCAGGCTTATTATCTTTTTGTCGACCTTTATTAACTTTTTTTAGCATTTTCCAGAGGTAACTCCACAAGATCAGAAGAAAGATGAAAGGCAGAAGCAACAAAAAAATGTTGAAGACAACCAGCAGAAGTACAATCCCAAAGGCTAAAGCACCGATGATGAGTAACCAAGCCTTAATCCCTTTTACCATAAACATACTTAAGATAAAGAGCAGCCAGTATAAAAATTATTCCCAAAACTAGACTGGTGAAAAATATTTTTTTGCTTATAGTAATAAAGAATTGTAACGGGAAAGTCTGGATCAGTCTTGAATCAAAGGGGAAGGTCCAGTTTCCCTGAGGGAAAAAGATCTGGTGAAAGATGCTAAAAACATGATCAAATGATGCCAGAGAAGCTATCAAGATAAAAAAAACAAGTGCAATAGTTGTAATTCCTCCGTATTTCAGCTGTTTAAGAAGCTCTTTTTGGTCATTTTTGTAAGAAGTCAGGATCAAGGTTAATACTAATAACAAGAAATAAAAAAAATAGTTGGAATATTCCATCACTTTTTTGACGTCTTCCAGATGAGAAACTTCATTTTTGGTAAAGCCTTCTTCTAATTGGCTTTTTCCTTCCAGAAAATCAAAGACATTTTTCTGTTCCGGGGTTAGATCTATAAATAACAAGCTTGTCTTATAGGCAGATAAAATTAAGAAAAAAGGTAGGTAGATACAAAATAAGATTAATAGGATTTTGTTTTTGTTCATCCAGAGAATGAAAAGTGCTTACAAATAAAAACCTGTTGATGGGTTTGTTCAATAAACTGCTTCAAAAATAGCTTCATACTCGCCATATTTACCATAGGTTCCGCATTTCCAAAATTCTTTTTTTGACTCGCAGCCAACTTCATCGAGAATCCTGTCCCTTTCAGTGATAAGATCATCAAGACTGCCGTCATACAAATTATGGTTAGTCTTGTTTTCACAGACAGAAATAAATTTTCTTTTGACCGGCTCCAACGCTTGAGTGCAACTATCACTATAACCCTTATCGCAAGAACCAGCTAAAACTAATATGGTAGTTGTACTCGCTAAGCTTATCAAAGCTGATTTTAAAATTTGATTCATTTTATTCAGATCTCATCAACCAATCATAACTGTTTTCTTGGAATCTTTTTTGTTCTCGTTCTTTTTTTGTTTTGATCAATGTTAAAATCTTTTCTTCCAAGATGTTTTCATCTTCTGAAGTTAAATGGTAAAGCTTAATATTGACTCGTCTTCCTTCGATCAATCTTTCAGCCGATCTTTTTTCAGCGTTTATCAAGTAACTGCTGGCTAGATCCCTTTGTTCTTCAAATGATTTCTTAACCCCTAAGCGGTATGAAGGTGTTGCACAGCCTCTGACAGCATCAACCTTGAAGACAAGAGGCTGGACCGAAAAATCCTGATCATCAGCCGAAAACTCAATCTTTTCATAAAGAACAATGATTAGACCATCATTATGCAAAAGTTCTTTTGTTTTAATTATTTCTTCATCTCTGATATCTTTTTTCAAGTCGTATGACGGATCTAACAGTAAGCCTTTGTTGCCGTCTACTCCGAACCAATATTTCTCCACTTTAGATCATTTCCTCCAGATTATGCAAAAAAAGAATTTAATTTAAATATTCATTTATAAATCTTTTTAAAGTTGAGATGATGGGTACTTAAGCTGGCCTTTTTTTCAATAAGCCAGAAATAAGTAATTTTGTGGCATCATTAATATCTTTGGTTATGTTAAGTCTTTGCTTCCAATTAATATCTGTTATTTTTACAGCTAAGGCTCGTAATACT
>JAHJDB010000059.1 GCA_018812765.1 Nanobdellota archaeon | reverse complement strand
TTTCCTCGTATGAACTATGATAAAGTGTATGATTGTCTTTCATGGGTTAATTATTATAACCATGAAAGGATTCACCAGTCTCTGGGTTATGAAACGCCTGCATATGTTTATTTAAGTGTAAAGTCAATATAGGATAGAACACCAAGATTTAAAACCAAATAATTTATAAACATATTTCTCTTTCTTTTTTTTGATGGTAGGTGTAGAAGGGCTTGGAAGTACCTTGACAATGCTGATTGCACTTTTTGCAACCTTGGCAGCGATTGCTGGAATAGTGGTTCTAGAAGGTTTTTTCCGGGATAAATTAAAAGAATTGTTCAGTGATTCAAATTATTTCATCTTCTTTTTTTTAGTATCGGGTTATGTTTTATATTCCATTGGAGAATTATCTTATTATTTAACTGATGTGATTTTTGAAAACCAAGCGCCGGTAGGGATTGCTGATGTCTATTGGACCGGGGGCGCTATTTTCATCTTGATTTCTTTTATAGCTTTAACAATAAACTTGTTCAGACTACATTTTAATTCCATTAAACTTACAACCATGTTTTTTATCGGGCTGGCCTTAGTAATTTCAGTTTTAATATTATTATTTGGTGTTTTTATTGATCAGGAAGCAACTTTTTTCAGTTATTTTTATCCCATCGCCAGTTCACTGATAGTTACTTTTGCTCTTAGCACAATCTTATTTTCCTTACAACTAGAAGATTTTGGTGCAGACTTAAAATTCTTTTTCTTAGCCAGCTGTGGAATCTTATTAGGAGACATCTTGTTTTCTTATGTGACAACTACCGGAATTGATGGTCTTCCAGGAATGATTTCAGATTTATCCTATCTTTTTGGTTACGGCCTTAGTTTAGTTGCTTTTATAATGCTACGCTTAAGGATGCATAGATTAACAATTTAGGAAATTCTTTAACTTTAGCTGTAGAGATAAGTTTATAAATTTTAGATTTATCTTTCTCAGTATGAATAGAGTAATCAAATTTTTGATGATCTCAGACATTCTAGTTTTAACTAGTTTTGGTTTAATAGATCCGATTTTAGCAATCTTCTTTAAAGAAGATTTAGTAGGAGGAAGTATTTTGATGGCTGGTCTGGCCGGAACTATTTTTTTATTGGTTAAAAGTTCAATCCAGCTTCCTTTTTCTAAATATGTTGATTCACACACTTATCCTAGTTTGATCAAATGGCTAATCTTAGGTACTTTTCTAATTTCTACGGTCCCGTTCATTTACATCTTTTCTAAAAGTATCTACGGCATCTTTCTTGCCCAAGTAATCTTTGGTATCGGGAGCGGTTTCGCCTATCCTACCTGGTTAGGTCTCTGGAGTACTCACTTAGATAAGAATAAAGAAAGTTTTGAATGGAGCTTATATTCCACTCTTGCTGGTTTAGGGACAGCTTTAACTGCAGTAGTAGGAGCAGCATTAGCGCAATGGGTAGGATTTAATTTCACCTTCATCTTGGTAGGGATTGTTTCTTTCGTCGGCTGCCTGATGCTTTTTGAATTAGACCGAAGAGAAAAAAAATCCGGCTTTGATCTAGGAAGAAACTACCAGAAAAGAAGCAAACTGGTGGGCAGAATTTGAAAAGAGAATAATTTCAATTAATTATACTTATTTTTATTAAATTTGAAAGTTTTTCTTAGTAACAAAGAATTAAATTTAGGACTAATTACCATCTATTTTCCAACGCTTGATCAAGTAAGACATCAAGAAAGGAACGATAAATTTAAACAGGATGGTAGAACCGACAAGAACAGAGTACAAGACTCCTGCTAAAAATAAAAGGATGTTTATCATATTTTAACGCTTTTTTCAAAAGGTCTCCACTCTTTTTTGTAATTATATAATAATTAAAGTATATATTGTTTTCTAAATGTAAGGTTCTTCTACAAACAATTTTAAGCTTTCCAGTATCTTTTCTATATTCTGGCTATTTCTTAAGAATAATTTTTTGGATTCTTCTGCTTCCTGAATAAAAGCAGGTTTTAATCTACATAAAAAAGAATCGGCCAGTTCATTTAAATCAGCTTTGAATAATTTCTCCAACTGCGAATTTATCGCTGGATCATCAATACTGACTCTGTATTTTTTAAGGAAACCGGCAATGTCTTCATAATGATAAGGAATTCCGTTAGAGAAATCTATCTGATACAATTCATTTTGGCACCGTTCATTTTTCTTGATTATGAAATTAAGCAAGTGGATATCTATCGGAAGGGCCTGTACTGTTTCCTTTCCAAAATATTCTATTCTTGCTGCCAGCAGCCGAGGTATTAAAAAAAGACCTTTTTGATCCTGCATCTCTTTAAAATTTGCTGTTCTGGAAGGGTACAAATATTCTGTTAGGATATAAGGACAATTGTCAATAACAATATTATCAACAGCTGGTGAAGAGGATCCCAAATAATTACTTATCGCTGAACCAAGAACTTCGTCTGCAAATTCTTTTGGGTATGAAAGCAAGGGTTTTTTTCCGATCCAGAATCTTTCTTCTTCATCTATAACCAGAGGCATCAGTTCTTCCCTGCCGGGATAAAAATAGAATAATCTCCTTTCAATCTCTGACAAACCCGGCTGAACAACTTTTAATAGCTGAAACTTTTCATCGCTTATCGATTTCATCTCCGAGGTGAGATAATAATATTTTTTTCCCATTTTTTTATCAAAACAGAACAGTATATTAAAAATTAATGGTAAACAGATACGAATTTAAATGATAAGATTAATTCCTAAAAAAAGGACTGGAAGTATTTAGTTCCTTCTTAAGATCAGGCTAATATGAAACCCTAGCCTACTACAGAGACCATAATCCTATACTTTGTATAGGAACATGGTATCTTCCGTCTGGTCAAGTCATGTTTATCTACGATAAACGATGACAAACATGACGCAGACGGCTAGGGTTTCATAAAAGCCTTAAGATCATAGAAAAAACAAGAAGAAACGAGAAAAAACAGAATATAAAAAAATTATAGTTTGCTCAGCATCCCTTCTAGGACCTCTGGTCTGGAAGACTCTTTATACCCAACCCCAAATCTGTTTTTAAGGTTTCGGTCTAATATCTCTTCACCCCGGGCATAATTCTTCTGCCATTCCGCAACTTGAGCTTCTAATTGATCTCCGTATCGCTTAGCTACCGGACCATACGGCCCTATGGTAAAAATATGCATCATTTTCCAGATATCTTCTCCCAGATTTGCTTCCAGAGAGTTCATGAATCCTTCAAAAGTATCAGAATCAGGATTAATTACATGCGGATAGATTCTGATTCCTGCTTCTGCAAACATTAAATAAGAAGCTACCTGCTCCGGGAAATAGCTGGGACTGCAGCCAGTATTTTCAACAAAATTTTTTGAATCTGTCCCTTTAAAGCACGATAACAAACCGAAATTGTCATAACAGGCGATCTCTTTTAAAATGCCGGGATCAATCTCTTTATTTTTCATCCAAGATTCTAATGCAGAGCCGGTTGTTAAATTAGTATCGGACATGACATAAACTTCGTCCGACAGATCTCTTTTTTCAACATGCTGCAACATCTGCAACCATTGTTCCAGGACCAAGCTCGGTTCTCCGCCGCTGGCTCTAAGAACATTGATCCTGATACCTTCAGATGCTTTTTCTTCTCGCACCCTCAGAAAATTATCAACTAGTTCGCTAACCTTAAAATATTTTGCTCCATGGCTTAATTTTCCATTATTATTATATCTGTCAACAAAACAGAATTTACAAGCAATATTGCATCCTTTTAACTGATAGATGAATTGATTATTCCAATTTTCAGGCTCCCTTTTTGCGTCATCCGTCCCTAATGTGGGGATTGGCCACCAATTAAAATCGAACATCAATAGCTTTGGATCTCCTGATTCCTTGTATTTCTGCCAGGGTTCAGGCTTAATGTTTGATTTTACTCTAAAATAATCTTCAACCGCTCCTTTTATGTTACCTTTGGTCTTATCTAAATCTTGCTGTTGCACACTTCCTACAAAACTTGAAACCAGAATTTTTCCATCTTGATAGACCTGCTTTCTTCTTTGTAATGCTGATTTAGTCGGATTTCTCATATATTCGCACCCCATGATACATTTTTAAAGGGGGTTGCTGACCACATTTATAAAAATTGATAGAACAGAAAGTATAGTTTCAAACCTACTTTTTAACTTTAAGCTTCTCCCATCCCGTGGCAGAAGATTTAGGTGATTAGTATCTCTTTTAAAATCTAAAAAGAAGATTAAAATTGAGAAAATTAGAGACATGATTAATTATTCAAAACTATGACCAAGATTTTTCTAGCGGGAGACAAACATGGTTTTAAAACGATCAAATATGTAAAAGAGTATTTAGATGCAAAAAAATTAGAGTATGTTGATTTGGGAGTAAAGAATGAAATAGAAGAA
>JAHJDB010000058.1 GCA_018812765.1 Nanobdellota archaeon | reverse complement strand
AGTTTCTTGTGTTCCTGAGCAATCGCTTACTGATGAAGAAATAAAAGCGGAATTAGCTAAATTGACTCCTGAAGAACGGGATGCGCTGCTGAAAGATTTAGAAAATGAAAACGGCGCATTAGCTGGACAGGCAATGGCTAAAAGATTTTCTTCTGTCCGTCCAGAAGTGGTGGCAGCTTTAGTAAAAGCTTCTAAAGAGCAGCAGATTCTGGAATTTACAAACTGCAACGATCTTTTTACTCTTATGGACAGTAAATTTCTGTGGTCGTTAGATTTTGAAGATCTAGATGATGAAGGATGGATTCAAGGTTGGAGTAAACCTTCTCTTTACGGTGGTAAGCCCTTGCCTTTTACTTCTGACCCTCATTTTGAGCTTGATAATACTATTAAGCATAGCGGCCAGAGGTCGTTAAAAATTTCTAGTAATTCAAAGAGTAATTATGGTATAATCTCTTTAAATGTTAATGGGGGAGCAGTACGAACTATTCCAGGAGAAACATATACAATCTCTTTTTGGGCAAAAGGTAATAATGTTCCAACGGCAAATTTAGCTATCTATCAAATTGCTGTTAAAGCAACTCCCTCGGGATTTAATAATACTTTACCTAAGGCAGATAAGTTTGCTTATTTTCCGCAAGGTACATACGATTGGAAAAAAGTAGTTCAAAATTTTACTGTTCTTCCAGATAGCGATGCTCTGTTTGTTAACATCTTGTTCCAAGATGCAGCCGGCACAGTCTGGCTTGATGATATAGTTGTAATGCCTAAAAAACAATATGATTCACTTCCGGAAACAACGTTAGAAGTAGAAACACGAACTATAGAAGTAGCTGCACCTGCACACCATTATTTCCTTCGTGATAAACCAATTCAAGCAAAAGCAGTACTGAGAAATCAAAAAGGTACTACAGGAACATACACAGTAAAAGCAGAACTGAATTATTGCGGTAAAATTCTTCAACAAGCACAGAAAACCGTTTCAGTTTCTTCTTACGATCGTGTTGATGTTCCTTTGATGACTATCGATCCTTCTGGATTAGAAGTTGGTGATTATCTTCTGAAAGTTACAATGGAGCAAAACAATAAAATTATTGACACAGTCCTTTATCCAGTTGGTTTACGATTACAGCCACAGTCAGATTTTATTTTTAGTATCGGAAAAGGTGTTGATCTTGATCCTGCTTCCGTATTTGCTCGCATGGACAAGTATAAGTCTAATAAGATCACTCCCTTGTTCTATGGCGGGGAACCTTCAGCTCTTGCTGCTGATGCTGCTCTGAGCAGAAATATGCCTTTTATTGTGCGCTCTGTACCTAATGTTAATTTTCCTAACAAGAAATTGATTAATGGTTCTGATTGGTCAACTTATCCTTTAGGTTTATTTGATGAAAATATGTGGTTGGAAGCAGCACAACAAATTGGTAGTGTTGTTAAAAGAACAAGTCATTTTCCAGCTTTTTTTCCTCTCATATTTACTAGTGATGATTATGTAATTCACGGTGGTTGGGATTGGGCTGATAATATTAAAAATAAATTTAAACAATTAACTGGAATTAATGTTCCTACTCCTAAAGAATTTGAAGGTCAATCTTATCCACCTAATGTGCAGGTATTTAATCAATTAAAAGGATTAGTAGATAGCAATGAACCTTGGCTTGCTTATAATAAATTTTTATCAAAAGATGTGATGGGTGGATATAATAAGGAAGTTAATAAGGCAGTTATCCAAGCTAATCCTAATGCTAAAATAGGTCCTATCTCCGGTGGACAGGCTTGGCCACTTTATCAGACAACTGGGGGATTGTATCCCCCATATAATTTTGGAGAAAATGGATTTAATAAGATGCTTTCATATTATGCTTATTTATCTTACTGGCGGCCAGAAATTTCTTATATGTACTGGAATGACATTAGTCGGATGGGAAATAGGAATTTGCCTCTTTATGTCATGCCGGATGCAGTTTATAGTCCTGATCCTTCTTATTATTGGAATAATTTTTATCTCTTGCTTGCTTCTGGAGTAGATGGCTTAGCTTATTTTATCGACCAATCAATTCAAGGTCAACCATTTCCTACAAACTCGGCAACACCAGAATTTTGGGATGCGGCAAAGAATGAAATGGGTCCAGTCATTGAAAAATTTGGTTCTTTGTTTACAAAACTTGAACCTGCAAAACGTAGTGTTGGTTTGTTATCTTCTTTTACTACTTCAACCTATTCTACGAGCCAACCTATGCTTGATCTTTGCGCTTATAATAATCTGATGATGGCGCATGTTGATGTTGAACCGGTTGCAGAAGAGGAGATTCTTTCAGGTAATTATCCTCAATATGATGCTATCTTATTGAATGGTGTTGATTGGCTTCGTAATGACGTGGCCCAGAAATTGATGTCTGGGACTACCGGTTCTAAAATTATTTTAGATAAACATTCTGCAGTGCTCTTAAGCGGTAATTATGTTCAACAATTAAATAACCTTGAATTTGTTACAAATGGATATTATGGGGCTTGTGCGGGTACGGATCCGGATTATGGAAAACCAGATCGTCTAGCAGCAATTAGGACAGAGATAGATAAAATTGTTCCACCAACAGTAATTATTGACAAGGACACGGTTGTATCTAGAAAATATTCTGGCGGAACTTCACAATACCTTTGGCTTGTTGACGTGCATACTAAAGATGAGTACATCAATCTTTATCAGTTTACACTTACGGCAAATTCACACGGGGGATTTGCCAATCTTTCCAATAATCAGCTAACTTTAATGAAGGCTTACTTGCAAAATCAAGGAATATATACTAGTAATACTAAAGTAAAGGTTAAAGTAAAAACTACTACGGCTGTAAAGGTTGTCGATGTACTTAATGGAAAAGTAATCCCTTCAACTTTTGCAAATGAATGGACCTCTTTTCAGACAGAAATTGGAAGACTAAAGGGAAAACTGATTGCTTTCTATCCCGTCTTGCCAACAGCGGTTCTGATTGATGCGCCGACAAGTATTACTAGTGGTACATCTGCATTTCTTAAGGCAAGCATTTTCGCAGGAAGAAATAGAATCAGTTCACCTTTCCCAATCTATGTCGAGCTTTTTGATCCTAACGGAAAACAACATGCCTATACCCGGTATGCTGCCACTGATGCGCAAGGAGAATATCAACTTCCTATTTTGATTGGTACTAATGCTCCTAAAGGAATATGGAAAGTACAAGTAACTGAGTTGTCAACCGGAATTAAAAATTCAAAGACATTTAATGTTAATTAATTTGAGTGTTTCTAGAATCAATTAATAAAAATCAAGTAATCAAGAAGAAAGAATCCTTAAAAATTAAGTAAATTAATTAAATCCTTTTTTCTTTCTTTTGAAGATGGTCTTATTTTATACCCACTTATTGATGGGAGTAACAGCATTTCTTTTAATCAAAGATTCTTTTTTAGGAGGCAATACTTTAATCCTGTTCTTGATAATCTTGCTGGGAAGCATCTTACCAGACATCGACGAAAGAAGAAGTAAAATCAATACCTGGACGGGAGTCTTAGGATATGTGGTAGCTTTATTTTCCAGACACCGAGGTTTTTTCCATTCGCTGCTGTTTTTCATAAGCTCTTCTTTGGTGATGGGTTACTATTGGAATAGTTATTATGCCGGGGGCTTATTTTTGGGTTACAGCCTTCATCTTTTAGGTGATGGGTTTACTAGGCAAGGAGTGCAGATTTTTTATCCTTTTTCCGATTTTAAAATTAGCGGGCCGATTAAAGTAGGGGGGATTGTAGAAGTGTTGTTAGTGTTGTTGTTAATTGTTACAGTTGCTGGAATCTTATTTTTTTTGATTTAGATGATCAGGAGCAGAAACACTTAAAATGTTTAAGAGCTTAATCCAGAAACAAACTGAAAACAGGTGAAATAAATGCTTTTGTATCCCAAATTAAAATTTGAAGAATTAAAAAAGAAGCACCTTTCCTTACAAGCAAAATCTGCAGGTGTGGGAAATAAATTAAACCTGATTCCCGGTTTTGTTAAAGAGATTAAAGAGTTTGTAAGAGAAATTGGTTTATTCTTGAGAGTAAATAAATCTTCCTTAAAACCAAAACAACGTGCCAGTCTAGTCGTGATCAGGGATTATTGGCTGAGAAAGACAAAACATTACAGTACCTGAAGCCCACCACTGGACAGCCACTGGACAAACCCTTATTCTTTAAAATTTTGGGCTTACGAGCTTTCTAAGTAAAAAATTAATAGTTCACTAGCCCACTGGACAGCTGCGGATAGAACTTATAAAGGAGCTGGTGTTTGTAATAATTGCAACCGGTTGCACCTTACCACCAACAAAAATGTTGATGGGTGAAATAAAACGCGAAAGCAAAAGGTGTAAAAAATGCAAAAAACACAAAAAATAGAAAATGTAGTGGTAGAAAATATCGGGAACGCTCCCGAAAAAAAGTTTAAGGCAGGAACAATTTCTGCTACGGTCTGGCTAAACCGGAGTAACAAGCCTAATGGAGAAAGTTCTGAATATAGAACAATTTCTTTAGAAAGAAGCTATAAAGATCGGGAGGACAAGTGGCAGTCTACTAACTCTTTACGGACCAATGATTTGCCTAAGGCAAAGGTTGTGCTGCAGAAAGCATATGAATTTATTGTTCTCAACAACCAAGATTTATTTAAAGGGGTGAACTAGAATGGCTAGTCAGGAACTAAAAATGGAAAAATTAACTATACAAGATTTACCGGGAGTGGGAGCAGCCACTGCTGAAAAGTTAGAATCAGCAGGATTCAGAGATTTGATGTCAATTGCAGTAGCAACAATAGGCGAACTTGCCGAAGCAGCAGGCGTCTCTGAAGCTGTGGGTAGGAAAATGATCAATGCTGCTAGAGACAGCATGAAGATGGGTTTTGAGACCGGTACGGAAGTTGCTAAAAAAAGAGAGAGCGTCTGTAAGCTTTCGACAGGCTCTAATGCTTTTGATGCCTTGATGGGAGGAGGATTTGAAACCAATGCTATCACTGAATGCTTTGGAGAGTTCGGTTCTGGTAAGACTCAGATTGGACATCTTCTTTGTGTCAATACCTTGAAAGCTTATCCAAACTCCACGGTAGTTTATATCGACGCAGAGAACACTTTTCGTCCGGAAAGAATCAAGCAGATGGCTGAAGGCGCCGAACTTGATGCAGATGAAGCTCTGGAAAGGATAATGGTGGCCAGAGCATATAATTCAGACCATCAGATGCTGTTGACGGAAAAAGTTGACAGTTTGATAACTGAACAAGGAAAACAAGTAAAGTTGTTAGTTATCGATTCTTTAACTGCTCATTTCCGAGCAGAATTCATCGGCCGGGGAACTCTTGCGGAAAGACAACAGAAATTAAACCGCCATATGCACGCCCTGGCAAAAATTGCCAGCAGCCATAACATCTGTGTTTATGTGACTAACCAAGTGATGGCGAAACCGGATCAGTTTTTTGGCGATCCAACTGCTTCCATCGGCGGGCATATTGTAGCTCATGCCTCTACTTTTAGGGTTTATCTGAGGAAAGGCAAGAAAGGGACCAGAGTGGCTAAACTGATAGATGCACCCAATTTAGCTGATGGAGAAGCTTGTTTTGAAGTTCAAGAAAGCGGACTAAAAGATGTAGCTTAATCTTTTAAAATTTTTATTATTTTTATTATATTGATTTTTTGAAGAATTATTTTTTCTATTTTTTTATTCCTCGTTGGGTCTAATACCTGACCCTTACCCACAAGTCAATCCCCTCTTGTAAAGTTGAATGCCT
>JAHJDB010000057.1 GCA_018812765.1 Nanobdellota archaeon | reverse complement strand
TAAAAGTACAGTTAGCAGAAGGATTGAAGAAACTTAAGGATCAGGAGATTTCTGAGGCTGATCAAAAGCAGGTAGAGGCAAGAATCAAGAACATCGTTATCGGCCATAAGAATAATTACACTAATGAGATTGAACATTTTCTGCAATCCTTGTCCGGCCCTGTTTTTGAAAAAGAACATTTCAGCTCGAGGGAAGATTATAAAGAAGCAATCGTCTTCACTGAGAAGCTCAACCATAGTTTGGATCAGTTAGCGAAACGAACCGCTAAGAGCTATCAGGCTGCCCAGCACCTTTTCTTTGATCATGTAGAGCACCTGTTTAAGCTTCTTAAAGAGCTGAACAAACTAATAAAAGGGTTTGAGATAAAAGTTAAGGAAAATAAAATTAACGATTTAGAGAAGCTGTTTGAAGAGGTATTTATTTTAACCGAAGAGATCCAGAAAAAAAATAACTTAACCCAAGAGATTAAAATAAAGGAAAAAAAACTTTCTGAATTAAAGAAAGAGAACGAAACAGAAACGAAAAATCTTAAAAAACTAGAAAGTTCTCCGGAGTTTGAAAAATTCTTAGAATTAAAAAAAGAAGAGGAAAAGTTAATTCAAGAGATCAAAGAAGAAGAACATAAAGTTTTCTCTTTCTTTTTTAAATTAAGCAAAGCCTTAAAGAAATACGAACGGATAGCCTTAGAAAATAAGATCATAAAACAATATTTAGAAGATTACCTTGGAGCTTTCAGGAAAGATCCAGAGCTAGAAATTGTCCGGGCTTTATCGTCTTTAAAAAAAGGCCTAGATAGTTTAAATTTTGATGAGAAACAGAAAAAGAACTTCTTGGAACTGATTGAAAAAGCAGAACAAGGTTATCTACAGAAAATTTCTGTCCAGATAAAGGAATTAGATGAAAAAAAAGAAGGATTAAATGAAAAAATAAACAAAAATCTGAGCCCAGAAAAGATTAAAGAGAAGAAAAAAGAGATTAATAATCTAACCTTAAGTATTGCTGCCACTATTGAAGGACTGGATAACTTTAAATCCATCTTAGAAAAAATTAATTTAGAGAATAGCAGGAAAGAAATCTCTAGAAAAATTAAAGAAATATTAAAAAAAGAAATTAATCTGAACCTAAATCTGGATTAACAACGGTACTAGCTCCCTTCTTTTTCTTATTTTTAGGTACTTTAAGCTTTTTAGTAATGGGTATGCTTTCCTTACAGTGCTGGCAAGTTACTAAGTATGAAGGTACGCCTTGGAAAGATTTTCTTTTATATTCTCCCGTAGATTCTCCTTCTTTTCCACATTTAGGACAAGTATAAACAGCCTCTAAAGTCAAGGATTCTTCATGTTCCTGTTTCTCTTCAGTGAAACCACATTGAGGACAGGTGTATTCAGTCGCCCTGGTCTTAACCTTACCTTTTACTACCGGTTTACCCATCTTTGCTTTTTTACATTTTGGGCAGACTTTCCGATAGACCCAGGCAGTCACGTTTCCGGTTCCAATATCTCTATTGCTAAAGTAAATACATTCGTCCATTGAATTTGGCATTTTTAGGGTCATTTTATTTATTCCTCTCTTAAGCTTTCTTTTATTGCTTTAATGTTATATCCTCCAAGATGATCTGAAAAGCAATAGATGAATCCCCTCGGCGGAAATTCTTCATTATTTAAGAACAGGTCTGTTAATTTAAGTCCGTTCTTTTTACAGAACTGTTCTACAAAAGGCAGATCTTTTTCAAGGGTTTCTTTAGTTTCTTTTGATGAATACATAATGAGGTCAGTTATTTCTTCAATCATTTTAAAAGCCTCTTAACTTCAATCGAGATTGCTGGTTTGTTTAATCGGATATATCTTGGACATTCCGTCCACTCTAATTCTTTTTTGTTACAGTAGTTTATAATCTTTTCTTTTTCCTCTACGGTAGAAAATTTAACTACTACTACAAAAGCAAGATCTTCTTTATGTACAAGATCAAATTCTTTCAAGTCCTCAAGAATCTCTTTTCTTTTTTTAGTTAGAAATTTTATCCTTTCATCTAATTCATTCAATTTTTTTAGAATCAAGTTTAGCTTCTCTTGGTCTTCTAAAGGAACAATATTTTTTTTAATTTTGTCAAATAGGTTTTTATCGTTACAAGAAACAAATCCGCCGGTATGGGCTTCGACCAATTTCCATTTTCCAAAACTTCCAATGATGATATCGGCAAATCTGCCTTCGCATAGTTTCGTTCCTATGGATCCTGAAGCATCCAAGAGGACTAAAGATTCTTTTTCTTTGCAGACTTGATAAATGTCTTTCAGCGGCTGTTCAGCAAAATAGCCGCCAGGGTTTTGGTATAAGAAAGCGCTTCCTTTTTCGATTTTTTTTGCTAGGTCCTGAAGATCAATCTTAGCATCAGCACATCTGACCTCTTCCAGTTCTAAGCCCAGTTTTTTGGGAAGATCCTGGTAAGTCAACCACCCTCCTTCTTCGGGGATTAGAACTTTCTTTCCTTTTGGGAGGATGGATAAGGCTGATTCTATAGCAGTATTTCCTCGAGTAGTTATTTCTATAAAATCATGCCTGGTAAGATGTTTGAGCTTTTTGATTATTTCTTCTTTTATCATTGTTAAATCTCTGTTAGATAGTTCTGTCTCATCCAAACTTAAGTTGCAAGAATAAGGCCTATTTTTATTATTTTTGTTTTTTTATCTTTTACGACTTTAACTTTGCTCTTTTTTTATTTCCCTTCTGGGTCCGTTTTTTTACTATTTTTTCTTTCTTCCGGACTGCTTTCTTGACCACTTTTTTAATCGCTTTTTTAAGAGTGAAATCTTCTAGACCATACTTTAAAGACCAAATCAACCTATGCATCACCGTCTTTCTGTTGACAAAACCAAGAAGTTTAGAATCTTCCATCACGGGAAGAAGTTCTGCTCCTTGCTCTTCAAATTTTTTAAAAGCAGTATAAGCGTTATCTTTTTGATGCAACACTTTCATCTTAGATAAGGGTATGGCAACTTGTTTAATGCTTAGCGTTCGTTGCATCTCTTTCGGAATTTTTCCTATAGCCCTTAAATCAAGAATACCTGAAAAATTTTTATCTTTAACTATGAACACTTCTTCTCCCGAATCAATCTGTTTCTTTACAAAATCAGTGAATTTCATCTTCGGATCAAGCAAGGAAACTTTTTTTGAGATCAGGTCTACCACAGAAATTTTTGCTAAAGTTTCTTTCAAGACAACTTGCTCGTAGCTTAACCCAGCTACAAAATAAAGAAACCCTCCAATGAGAATAAACCACAGGCCGCCAGCTCCTGAAATCAAACCGAGAACACCGATTATAATCAAGAATATTGCAAAAAATCTTCCGACGCTGACAGCAATTTTTGTAGCTTTCTTCAAATCTTTGTAATAAGCATAAAGAATTGCTCGGAAAGCCCTCCCACCATCTAAAGGGAATCCTGGGACTGAGTTAAACGCAGCTAAGATGATATTTATCAAAGCAAGATAGTAAAAGATCGGTGTTAACAGTCCGTTAATGTTTGACCTGAAAACCAAATAACATATTCCTGATAAGACTAAGGAAAAAAGCGGCCCGGCAATGGCCATTAAAAATTCTGAGCTTGGTTTCATGTCTTCGTCAGTGATTCCGGCCACACCTCCGAAAAAGAAAAGAGTGATATTTTGAACCTTGATCTTTCTTGCTTTAGCGACTAAAGAATGGCTTAATTCGTGCAGAAGCACAGAGACAAAAAGCAGCAAGGCTGCAGTAACGCCCATGAACCAATATTCTTTAGAAGTATAACCAGGAAATTCTAAAGGAAAGAACCCGGTAGTTAAAGCCCAAGACAAGAAAATAAAAACTAACCACCAACTGTAATGGATTTTTATGTCTATCCCAAACACCCTAAAGATCTTAGTAGCACCTCTCATCACTCTGAAATATATTTTAAATGTTTAAAAGAGTTTCGAAATGAAAGGGATGTTAGGAAACATTTATATTTCTTAAAGATTTAATTTAACTTATGGCTTTATATACAAAAAGTTGGTGGAAAAAACTATTCGGGAAAACAGAAAAAATAAAGAAAATTGATATTCTGGAAAATATTAATTCCGTTAAAGATTACCTTTCAGACAGCAGTAATGATGTTAAGATTTTATTAAAAGAGCTGGATAAGCTTAAAGAGTTAGAAAAAGAGTATGAAGTGGCTAAATCTGGAATTATTCAAATTAACTTAGAAACACAATCAAAAATTCTTGACCGCATCTTAGAAAGATACGAATTTTATCAAAATGATGCCGATATTAACGGAATAAGAATTAAACAATTAGCAACAACTTTTTTAGAAAGAGCAGAAAAAAACGGCCTGAAAGATTTAGTAAAACAGAAAAAGAAAGATAATGGATGGCTGCTGAATTGGTAAATTAGTAGTAAATTTAAGCAAAAACCTTATACTTCTCTTTACCTTCAATTTCAGAGAGGACCCTTTTCACTACCAATTGCATCGGATCAGGCAATAATTTAACCCTATTCTTGAGGTCTTCAAAACTTTCAAAAGGCTTAGCTTTACGAGCCAGGATTATCTCCCACATATGCTTTTTCCCTAGACCAGGCAAAAGCTCTAATTGATGCATCCTCATACTTAAAGGCTGAGCTTTGTTAAAAAAATCAACATATTTCTTTTCGTTTTTTCTAACTACTTCTTCTACAATATGTTTTAATTCATTTTTAGCAGTAGCAGTAAGTTTATCTACAGGTATTTTACCTTTGATATGGTGGATTTCTTCCCGTTTGCCTTCCCCGATATAAATCTCTTGGTGAGGTCTTAAAAATACGTTCTTTTTAGGGATAAGTTCTAATACAGTCATGTGTGTAATACCCAGAGCTTGCACTATAGGGGTCTTTACAGTTCCCTGTTCAAAGGGATAACCGTGTTCCAGGAAATCTAAAACGATGGCGTTTTCTTCCTTTGGTAATTTTTGGTCTTGTGGTATCATCTTATATTATCTTTTAATTAGAATATTCTTAAATTAATAAAAATTGCGCTTTTCTAATGCTTAAATCCCTTGATAGCGCTAACTATAGCCTCCTGATCTTTCTTAGGCAGGCTTAAAGGATATGCCTGTAGAACTACTTTTAAATCGTCTACTGTAACTGGCATAAAATCAATAATCTTACACAAGTGTTCATCTTTTATCCTGGTAAGATTTAGATCAGAAAGCTTTTTGTACAATTCTTCTTTTTGTTTTACTGAAGTTGACACAAAGTGTTCCAAGAAATCTTTAGCTTTATTTGAAAGATAATTAAGGTTTTCATCTCTTCCTTGAATGGATTCCAAAGTAGTTTTAACCTCTGCTAAAGTAAGCGGTTTCTCTTCAATAAATTGTGGATTTGTCATTTTTTTTCCTTAAATTGTTTTTAAGATTATTTTTTTAAATGTATGGGGTGGACATACAAAGTTTTTTGTTTGCCCCCATCTTTAATCTGGACTGAATAACAGGAGCCTTTCATTCCGACAACTGTCCCGGTCATTCCGTGAAATCTTGGAAAAAAGCAGCCTTTATGTACGGCGTTAGAGTCAATTTTTAGATTAACCTTGTCTCCTTCCTTAAACTCCTGGAAATAGCGGCTTAAAGGAATTTTTCCTCGGTTTCGGACACTTCTTTTGAACTTATGTCTTGTTTTCCTCTGCTTAGTACCGATTCTTGTTACCATAAGGGGCTAATATTAGGGTTGGTTTATAAAGATTTCGGGAAAATTCAATCTAAAACCGAATCAAAAATAAATGAAAAATTTAATTGAAAAAATCTGTTTTAGGTATCGCGCCTTTATTCCGGATAATGGAACATATTACTATAATTGCTATAATATTCTTTTGCCATATCACAATCATAAAATGATTCAGCCGGAAGTCCACAAACAATCTTTCCTTCAATACTACAGGCGCAGAGCCCAAAGGAAACTGGAGAAACGCCGGTGCATTTAGTTACATAATGTTTACCAATGTCTTTGCAAGAAGCTCCGGTAGTAAACGGCAAACATTCTCCGGTAAAATACCACTGCGGTCCCCCCTTCAGAATTTTTTCACAATTCCATCCCCATTCTATTTTACAGGTTGAAGAACAGCCATCACCATTATCAGTATTTCCATCATCACAAGTTTCACCATAGATCTCTTCTACCTTCAAGTCGCCGCAAAGACCGTTCCAGTTACAAGCTCCGTCTTTGCACAGATACCCTTTTGGACAGGATACTTCAGCAAAAATAGAAGTGCCTTTATAACAATAAAATTCGGTAACTTTAGTATCACTTTTACATACATCTACCGATTCTCTTTTAACATTACCATACGAACTAGTCGTTGTTCCCTTCACATAAATATTGAATCCATCCGCTGCCGATTCGTCTGCGGCATATTTTTTCAAATCTGTTTCAGAACAAGACGGCTGTTTTCCTAGATCATAAGATTGACGTATCAAATTAACATTACTTGCTTTAAGTGTTCCAAAGCTAAAAACTTGTCCAGCAATAGCACTATCTTCAGCAACAACCGCATCAACCTCTTCTTCAGATAAATCCAACATGCTTTCAACAACTTCTTGATCTGATAACTTTGGAGTACACCCCACTAAAAACAGTACAAAAACCGTTAAAACACCTGAAAATAATAAAACCTTAATCTTTTTTTGCATAGTTTAAACACCTCGTTTAGATAGTATAAATTTACTAATGAAATATAATTTTATTTATAGT
>JAHJDB010000056.1 GCA_018812765.1 Nanobdellota archaeon | reverse complement strand
AGAACTTCCGCATTATTTAAACTTTCTTCTATCAGCTCTTTTAAATCAGCTTTTTCCAATTCCTCAGTGATTTTTTTAGGATCGGAAGAGGTAGCCGGATGTTTCGGGCCGAGAAGGTTACAGATTTCTGGGCCTTTAGAAATATTGTAAGTGCCCAATTCTTTAGCAAAATCAATGATCTCTTGTTTATCTTTCGTCAACAAAGGACGAAGAATCTCTAGTTTTGAGTTCTTTGAGATAGTAGCAAGATTGCTTAAGGTCTGGCTGGACACTTGAGCTAGATTTTCTCCGGTAACCAAAAATTTAGCCTGCTCTTTTTTAGCGATAATCTCTGCTGTCTGAAACATAGCAATCTTAGAGAGGATGAAATAGTTCTTATGGTTACATTTTTCTACCAATTGTTTGAAAACTTTGACGAAAGGGATAAGGTAAACTTTTTTCAGCTTTAACATTTTAGTCAGTTCTTTAACTTTATCTACTTCTTTTTCTTCAGTTAACGGTTTTTGATGGAAATGGACCGCAATGATATCTAACCTCTCTTGCATGATGGAAATCGCTACTGGTGAATCTATCCCTCCGCTAAGCAAGGCTATTCCTTTTTCCATGGGAACGGAAGAGAAGTTTAATTTTATAAGGGTTTCTAATTTCTAGTGACATTTTAATCTCCAGGCACAATTCAAAAAGCGAGTGATTATCATCTTTGCCGTTCGTTCGTCCTTTTCTGGAAGAGTTAGGTTGAAGATTAATTAAATCTTTTTTCGAAGGAAAAGGCAGCTTGACTTGGTCTTACGAGTAGTTTAGCTCACTCACTCTTGGCAAGGATGATGATAATCACTCAAAGAATTGTGTCAATCTACAGGAACATTTATATTCATTTTCTGATTATTAAAGGACAATGAAAAGAGTTTTGTGGTTGACGGTGTTTCTTTTAGTGATAAACATAGTTTCTGCTGAAGAAAATCTTTACCTCTTAGATAAATTAGATCTAAGATTGGGGATTGACAGTAATTTTGAGTTGGTTCCTAAAAGCAATAAAGCTCAAATCAAGGAAGTTTCAGTTGATTTATTACTATTTCCTCAGGATTCTTACCAACAAAGAATAATCAATTTAGATACCAAGGGTTTAGTTAAAGATGATAGGGTGAAATTTTTTTGGGATGATGGAAAGATTAGTGGGAAAGAATTTGGTTATTCTGCTTTGATTGAAACTATTAATAAAAGGATAAAAGTAAAACATAAAATCCTTTTTCCTATTACTGATGTAGAAGGAATGGAAGATTTTCTTAAAGCGACTAGCATAATTGATTCAGACAATCCTGCAATAATCGCTAAGGCAGCAGAATTAGCTGAAGGTGAAGACGATCTCTTTAAAGTTGTCTTTAATTTAGCCGGCTGGGTGGAAGAAAATGTAGTTTATGATCTGAACACTTTGACGGCAACAGCTTCACAGAAAGCCAGCTGGGTGTTAAGCAATAAACAAGGTGTTTGTGACGAGATGACTTCTTTATTTATCGCCATGGCTCGATCTTTAGGTATTCCGGCTCGGTTTGCTTCTGGAATAAGCTATACTACTTCAGAGCTGTTTGATGAAAATTGGCAGTCACATGGGTGGGCAGAAATTTATTTTCCTGCTCTGGGCTGGGTTAGTTTTGATGTGACTTTTGGAGAATTCGGGTATGTGGATGTTACCCATATTAAATTGAGGGAAGGTTTTGATCCGGCCAGTCCGGCTGTGGAGTATCAATGGACAGCTACTGATGTTGACCTTAAGAAAGGCCCGCTGGATTTAACAGTAAATTTAGAGAATAAAGGAACGAAAATTCCTGACGAGGTTTTTCTGGACCAAGAGACCTTAGCAGAAGAGATTGATTTTGGAAGTTATAACCTGATAAAAGGTGTCGTCAAGAATAATGAAGATTATTACACCGCTGCAGCTTTAACTTTAGCTGTTCCTCTAGAAATAAAGGTGGAAGGAAGAAACAGAAGAAATGTCATGCTTTCACCGAACGAAATAAGAGAAACTTATTGGGTTGTCAAAGTACCAGATAATCTGGATAAAAATTATATCTATTCCTTCCCTTTTTCAATCTATTCTGAAAAGAACGTCTCAATTCAAGGAATTTTCAAGTCGCAGCAAGGATTACAATATTATTCTCAAAAAGACATTCTCGATCTTTCAATCGAAGATGAAGAGAAGGTTTATTCCAGAAAACTTTCATTTAAGTGTGATTATCTTAGCGAGATAAAGTTGGGAGAAGATAATGAGATTAAATGCACTATTAAGAATAGCGGCAATACCAACTTAAAAGAAATCAATATTTGTTTAGATGATTTTTGTGAAGTTGTCAATCTGCCTATCAATCAGGTCAAGATAATAGAATCGAGAATGAAGGGGGAAGAAGTGGGGTGGAAAAAGATCATTCTTAGCGCTGAAAATGATCTGGTAGAGAAAAAAGAGCTGCTTTCTTATGCCGTGTTAGATAATCCGGTGGTGACGGCCGAAGCCAGCTACCCTCAAATAGCTGCTTATGGTGAAATTGTTCAGATTGACCTAAAGATGAAAAGGGTCTCTTTTAGCGAGCCTAAAGATGTAGTCGTTAGAATAATAGGTCCAAATTTTGAGAGTAAGTGGGAAGTTGGACCATTAGAAAAAGATACCGACCTGGTTTTGGAGCTTGAAGGTACAAAATTAACTTATACTAATGAGTTTAAGCTAGAGGTTAACTGGAAAGATCAGGATGGAAAACAATTCTCGGAAGAACAGGCGATAACTATCAAGGCCAAAGCTAGTTCTATGTCGGAAAGAATAAAGATGTTCTTCAATTGGTTATTAGGAATCTTAAATTAGAATTAAATAAAAAAAATAAAAAAAATTTATCTTTTCTTTTTAGCAGCTTTTTTCTTAGGAGCTGCTTTTTTCTTAGGAGCAGCCTTTTTCTTAGGAGCTGCTTTTTTCTTAGCTACCTTCTTTTTTGCCATCATAACACCTCTTAAAGTTTTATTTAATTACAGGTAAGTTTTTTCTCTTTTTAAAACTTTCTTTTTTTTTAAAATTTTTATTTTTATTTT
>JAHJDB010000055.1 GCA_018812765.1 Nanobdellota archaeon | reverse complement strand
GTCTTTGATCTTTGACCAGTATTTGAACCAATCGTCTTGGGTTCTTTTCCTGCCGTTATCAGCAGAAACTTCATCCAAACAAAGTTCCTGCTTCCTGGCAAACTCTTCCAAAGTAGGAATAGGCAGTATTTTGCTGAAATCGATTTTGAAATCAGTTGCCATTCTTCATCTCCTCCGCTACAAAATAGCTCAGGAATGACTTTTCTCCCTTTAAGTGCTTTTCTAACTCAGCTTTATGTTGTTCAGCGATAATCTCTGCCAGTTTTTTCCTCAGTCTTAATCCTTTCTCAGTTTCATATTGTTGTTTCTTGTCTTCAGGAACGTATTCGATCTCCTTATCCGGAAGTTCTTTCTGCGCCTTTTTGACCATGGTCGCTATTTTATCTACGGGAATCGATAAGGATTCTGCCGCCACTAAGGCTCCAGAAGAGCAAAACACAGTCTCAACTACCTGCGAAAGTATGCTAGTATAACGATCATTCATCTTTTTGTTTATCTCTTCAAGAGAAACTTTTTTTTCTTTTGGAACCGGCAGGTTATTGTAATCTTTTTTAGATATCCCTTTCTTTAAAGTAATCAATTGGGTATATAATGCCTCATTTTGTTGTTTCAAAAAAGCCAGTATGCCCGGCTCATGATCTATTAATCCAGTCTGGACAGCCGCTGAGAATGTTTTCTTTAGCATCGCTTCATAAATCTGAGGAATCTCCTGGGCGACCTCTTCAAAAGAAAGTTTTCTTCTGACAGTGTATTTTTTTTCAACATTATCAAGCACTTTGTCATATTCTGATTCCTGACCCAATTCCCTGAAATTTTTCTTTGTCGCAGTAACTTCTTTTTGGCCGGATTTCTTCCCTAAGATCAGTAATGACTTGTTCATACTCTCGATCACGTCAGCAAGATTAGTCCTGATGCTGGGCATCTTCTCTGCCAGCACCAGCGCTTCTATGCCTCTGGCTTCCTTGACTTCTTTCGGATGAAGAACTCCCTTATAGGGAGCGACAAACTGGTAGGCAAGAGAAAAAGAATCTACTGGGTTTATCTCTATATCTTCCCTGTCCATCTTTAACCTGACAACTTCTTCCAGCCCTTTAGCCAGCCGGTAAACTGCCCTGATAGCCCTAGCATCAAGACCTTTGACAGTTCCGCAAATTTTAGTATGTTTGGAGCAACCTTTTGAAGCACAGTGCCTTGGCCAATCAAGAAGCTCTTTAGACCTGCCTGCTTCTGTACACAGATCTAAACCTGACTGGAAATATTGAAGGATCAATCTTTCTTCAAAGGTCGGCTGTTTCGATCTTACTTTTTCATAGATCGCAAATATATTTTTAGTCAGGTCTCTTAAACTGGAATTATGCACATCTGGAGACAGATTACGCTGATTAAGTTCGTCCTTGTCTGCCACAGTGATAGGGTAAGCAGCAAAATCTACAGCTACATGAAATCTGGCCCACATCGCTGCATCCATCTTAAAAGTACCTTCATAATCTTCTGGGTTTACTGCTGCTAAACCTGAATAATAGCCGTCGCCAAGCCGGATAATTTTTCCTTCATGATTTATCTCTCCGGTCATCAGCCCATAAAATAAATTCATGATGACTTCCGGACAACGGTTATACTCATCTATCGTGAAGAAATTCTTTTCAATATTCTTAAGCTGCACCAACTGATCTGAGGTTGTGGAATGAATTTCCAAGATTTGTTTAACTTCTCTTTCAGTAATTTCCTTCCATTGAGGAGAGATCTGCCCAGATTTATCAACTTCAAAAGTAGAGATAAGATGGCGTATTCTTCCATCCTTGTAAGCGGTCCTGATTTCAGGCAGTGAAGAATATCCACCCCTGGCAACTGATAAGTTTAATTTTTCAAAAAGATCTTTCGGCCGGAAATCTGTCCTTCCCATCTCCCATAAAGCATGTTCATCACCGCCAAAATGACCATTATAGATATCTCTCATCAACTGAGTTTTTCCTGAACTTTTAGGGCCGCGCAGGATTCCGTTAAGTTTGCTGAATTCCATCCCTAAGATAACATCACGAAGAAAAATAGTTTCGTCGCCGATTCTGCCCACGGGGTTAGTGTTAACATATTGTTCCAGCTTGAAATCATCGTATGTAGCCATTTTATTTTTTTATTTCTCCTTTATTTTTTTTTTTCGCACGCCTAAGGCGTAACCAACACCCCACGAGAGCAGGCTGGGTAGTTGTTAGTGTCGTTATTACCATCGACATGGAATTCACTATTGTAATAATAGAAACCAGTCGCCCTATTTGGAGACTGTCCACGCTCTTTTAAAGCACCATCCAAGGAAGCTTGACTCCATCCAGCAGTATAACCTGTTATCCCAGCCCTTCTCTTGCCGGAAATGAATTCCAATGTGGAAATGATCGTCTCAGGATCATCTTCCGTATCCAATAAAGCTTGTAAATAAGCAAGACCTTTATCATCATTAAAAACGTCTTCAATCTCTTTTCCTCGATAAATTGGAACTTCCAGAGTAACTTCCTTAGT
>JAHJDB010000054.1 GCA_018812765.1 Nanobdellota archaeon | reverse complement strand
ACGCTACTCTTGGATTAGTAGAATACAGCGTAACTTCGTCCGCAGTTTATACTGCGGCGAAGCCGCTACAAAAAATTTTCTAAAGAAAACAACCTAAAGGTTGGGGAATTAGACCCCTAACTCGCTACGCTCGCATTAATAAAAGAACTTTAATAAAAGAGCAGTTAATAAGTGAAGATTAAATTTATTTGTAAACTTTTGGTTTACTTAGAGATCTCTAACTTCTTTTTGAAATTAATCTCATAATTATAGAATAATTCAATGAATAAAGGTGTTTCATAAGAAGCTGTTCCTGGTATCATCGAGTTACAGACCAGATGGATCTCTGTTTTGGTCTTAGAGAATAAACCTTCTTTAGGGTTTTCGCTGTCAGAATCTCTAAACTCGCAGAACATAGGTCTTCCTCCTATGGTTGCTGTTCCTAGAGTGATTTTACCAACTTCTCCTTGCCCTCTATTCCTTAAGATTAGTCTTAATTCTGTTTCTTGTCCCGGTACTATTTCCATCTCCGTTACTGCTAAAGGAGCTCCTTGACCATTAAAACTCATTTTACCACCGGCTTTACAGCCCCCGTCATCTATTCCTGGATATTGACTGGCACTGACGCAGATGGTCGGAAAAAATTCTAGTTTAGAATCGTAATTCACAAAAATCCGGTAATCTTGTTGGTTCTTTTCTAAACCGGGCAATAATTTTTTTAGAAAACCTTCAAACTCGATCCTTTCTGTTCCCCCATTAGCATTAAGAGCACTTTTTCCTTCCATCATGGGAAGATCTTCTTCGTAATTAGTTAATTCAACATAATTTCTATCTAAACCAACAATAGCAACTTTTACGTTTTTGATATCATAACCAAGAGCATTATGTAATTCTACTGGAAGCTTAAAGAGTTTTTCTTGGTAAGCTGCATCACTGCCAAAAGAAAGAATCTGGACATCGGGAGTTCCGGTTTTAAAATTTTGTTCTAGGGTGCTCTCTTGAGAGGTACATGAAACTAGTAAGATCGAAATTGCCAGTACGACTATTATTTCCAGATGTTTTTTTATCATTATCTTATTTGAATGTCCTACCTTATTTATTTTACGGTTATGGTTTCAGTAGTGGTAAATTCGTAATCAAAGTCTAATTTAGCTGTAAAGGTATCTACAATCGGGATTCTCCCAACACTTTTAAGGTCTCCAGCAAGCTGTAAGTAACAGCTTTTCAACTGTTGAGGCCGTCGTTCCTTTGTTTGTGTACTAGTAACTAAAATTTCTCCTCCTTGTAAACAATCCTGATTCCCTTCTCTGGTTTGATCAACTGAAAAACCTTTCTCAATCAATCCCGTGAACTCATAATTGTTAATCTTAACAACCTTTCCATTACTTTTCCCTTTATTTTCAACATTAAAAATAAACAAGACTGGATTATCAACATTTACTGTAGCCCCATCTCCCTCACTGCTTCCAAACCTAAAATTAAGGATAGCCAAATCTCCTGCTGATTGAGATTTATTATAGACCACCTTGGAAAATTTATCCGTTTCAACTTCCTTAAGAAGGCTTTCATCCGTATCTTTTCCTGAAAAAACCCTGCTGAGGTAAGAAAAAGTTTCTACATTGACCAATTTAACATTATACTCTAATTTGTAAGTACCGCTAAGTTTTGTCGCTGGCTTGCAGCCAATCCTTAACTGTCCGCTATCTTTATTGAATTTTAAAGCGTTGCCTACTTTTCCATCTATGGAAACTTGCCCCGCCACCTCTACTTTCCCTTTCTTAAAAACACAATTCGCTTCAACACCAAACTCTTCTTTTCCAGGGTTAGTAATGCTTAAGATTGCTGGATAAGTCTCTTGTTTATTAGTGGTTTCACGTGGAAAATCTTTCGGCTTGCTTAAGTCAGCCTGAGTAAATTCTGAAAGGCTTTTGGTTATCGAACCCCCTACAGCAGACTTGCCTTCCTTAGCAATCTCTTCTTGTTCTTTGATGCAATTATTAAATTCTGTCGTCCCTTCCTTTAGTTCTCTGCTCTTGCAAATAGCTTTATATTCAGATTGCTGCTGTCTTTTAGCTACACAGTTAGAGACATCCAGCTGTTCATAAAAAACACAGACCAACTGAGAATAAGCCGGATTTTCTTTCTCTGAAAATTGTTCTTCTAATCCTTTTTGTGATTCCACAAATTCTCCCAAAGAGAAAGGCACGGTGCTGGAAGGACCAAAACTTGAAACTAAGGGGATGATCATGACTGCAGCAATATAAAATATCCCTGCCATCTTCAATAAAGTAACCGCATTTCCACCTGAAGGCAAAGTGAACAAACCTAACATTGCCCACCAAGGGACCCATAACATTAAAGCGATAGCCCAATCAGTTGGTTCTATCCCAAATCCTTGAAAAAAAGCCGATAAAGCCCCTACATCTAAGAACAGAAAGATTAAAGGGACAAAACCTAATAAAATTTCCTTAAGACCGTCCCATTTTGTTGCTAGCCCATAAGCTATGGAAAAGATTACCAACATTACACCCAGAACTATCAGCCCAGTCTGCGATCTTCCAAACAAAACATACCAAACTCCAAAGAGAATAACTATAAACCAGCCGCCTTTAGCTGAATTGATGCTTCCAATACTTTTCATATAATTAAAAAATGTTAATGCTCCTAAAGGCAAAAGGACCATTCCTGAAAATAAAGAGTGATAACTTGTTCCTTTGATAAAGAAAAAATGAACCAGACCGATAATAAACAACATCAGACTTTCTGTCTTTACCGCTCCCAGAAGACCTCCACCCGCAGCTCTTGCTCCAGCTCTCGCCCCTCTTCCTACAGCAGAACCTGCTGATGAAGCCATTGCCCCAACCGCAACCCCTCCTGCCGCTATTGCGGGAGTAGATTTTTTGAACAGAGATTTAATCCTTGAACCAACTGACGGACCTTTTGGCTGTTGAATGGAATAACTCTGTC
Organism: Nanobdellota archaeon; assembly: GCA_018812765.1. Classification (GTDB taxonomy): domain Archaea; phylum Nanobdellota; class Nanobdellia; order Woesearchaeales; family GW2011-AR9; genus JAHJDB01. The sequence goes on along the minus strand of JAHJDB010000054.1, from coordinate 3,668 downwards.
TTTGATAAGCTTGTTTAGATGGCTGTATCGGTGCTGCTGGTTTTTGTTTGGAAACAGGACTAGCGACAGACTTACCTTTTTTTAACTTAGCCAAAAAATCTTTCACAGCCATCTATCTAGTAATACCTCTTTTATTTAAGTGATAGAAATCATCTATCTATAAAAATATTACTAATATTATTGATATCAAAAAATCTTAATAAAAAAGTTCAAAAATTAATATTAAAAACTAAACAAGCTAGAAATTATCAATTTAAAATCATTTAACCAGATCTACCCTGATTTCCCTGATTTCCAAAGTTTTCATCGGCTGGATTTTCAAGGCGTTTGCTCCTTGTACTACATCATCGCTTAAATCCATTGTTTCTGACATCTCCTTAGTGTCAAAATATTTTATATGGCCGTTATATCCTAAATTCCCATATTTTCTAGCAACAACGTCAACAAAACTTATAATTAACCTCAACCTTAGCTTACCGTCCGTGACAGCCTTATATTCTTCATAGGACAGATCAAAATAATAAGTTGGATATTCAACTTCTTTTAACTTAGACTCTATTAGAACATGAGAAAGTAAGTAAGAACCTCTATCGGTTTGAAAGAGAATTTCATTCTCACCTTGGTAAACATTTTCCGGAGAGAATTCTATTGGAACCATGGCCAAATCACAATCTGGCACCCCTGAATAGATCAATCTGTTGTTAGCTAAAATGGTTAATTTTCCCACTTCATCCATCTCACAACTTGGTTGAAATTTAAGTACTGCTTTTTGTAGGTTCTTTTTTTCTGTTTCTGAAACTAAAAAGACATTCTTTGACTGTTGAGCTTCTACGGAAGTTACATCAGCAATAAATTTTATTTTCTCTAAAGAAACCTCGTTTGTTGACCAAAAAGCAGCTCCCGGTGAAGAAACTGCAAAAGTAACAACATTTTGCTCTTTTAAGAGGTTCTTAGGTATTTTAACGGTCTTGCTTCCTGCTTGAACCTCAGCATTAAACAATTCTTCATCGTTAAGATTTATGATCAGTTTTCCTTTATTTTCTCCGACTATTTCAAAATTCAACAAAGGACTATTTGTATTTTCTAAATCAGGAATTTCAAAAGTAAACTTACTTCCTTCTTCAGAAAAAAGAGATTTTTTAACATAAACGACATTTTTCTCTGCCAAAACTTTAGCTTCCGTCTTGGTATAAATGTTAACTACAGGCAAAGGATGTTCAACTTCTCTTTGTGACAAGTAATCGATCCTGCCTGGAGACTCCTTTAAAAGATTTTTTTCGATTACAGCACCGCCAATCACTTGACTTTGACCAGCAGAACTGCTAACAGAACTATCTTCCAGAAGTTTAGCTCTCTCTTGCGGGGGTATTAAAATGACAAAACCTACAATTAACACTGCAATTATCGCTATCAATACGGCTGCACCACCAGCTGGTCCGCCTTGTCCTCTTTTTGATGACATCTTATTATAAAGAAAGATTAGTCATATATAAATATTGTGGGATTTCCAATTTAATAATCCGAACTATACTTTATCCTGTGAATATTCTAACCGTTCTCAAGGTATTCTAACACTTTTGCCCCTTAATCACCATAAAACTTTTTATAATACTGCTGATTCTAAGGTAAGATGAACATCATTAGTAAAGATTTCAATAAAGGATTTGTAAAAATAAGGGTCGAAGATAATGACGACTTATGGTATCTAAGCCATTTGATTGATTCAGGAGATTTTGTTAAAGGTAAGACTACTAGAAAAATAAAGATTGGTGAAGGTGAAAACGCTAAAACCGTGAAAAAGACCCTTACAATCAAGATTGAAGCTGAAACAATTGATTTGACTGATTCTTCAGTAAGAATTAATGGAAAAGTAAAAGAAGCTCCTGAAGAGGTTCCCAAGGATGTTTATCAAGCCATCTCTTTAGAAGAAGGGAGCGAATTCATTTTAGAAAAACCTCGTTGGATGGAATACCAAAAACAAAAACTGAAGGAAGCGAGCGAAAAAAAATATAATTACTTGATCTGCTTATTTGATCGTGAAGAAGCTCTTTTCGCCTTGACAAAAAAGTTTGGTTACAATATTCTCGCCACCATCACCGGAGAAGTGCAAAAGAAAAGAAAGACAGTAGAAGTTAAAACTGATTTTCAAGAAGAAATAATCAAAGCTTTAGATATCTATAACGGCCGGTACTCTCCTGAAAGCATCATTGTTGCTTCCCCGGCATTTTATAAAGAAGATTTATTCAAAAAAATAAAGGTTCCGGAACTGAAAAAAAAGATTGTTTTAGCCGTCTGTTCCGACATCAGTGAACGTTCTCTTGATGAAGTGATGAGACGCCCGGAATTAGCCGTTCTCTTAAAGAACAGCAAAACCCGTGAAGAACAACTTTTGGTTGAAGAGCTGTTGACTGAAATCAACAAAAATGAAAAAGCTTCTTATGGTTGGAAAGAAGTTAAAAAAACAATCGATTCTGGAGCTGTAAGTAAACTTATCTTGACCGATGAATTTATCCAAAAAGAAAGATTAAAAGGAGATTTTTTAAAAATAGATGAAAGTATGAAATTAGTTGATTCACTCAAAGGAGAGGTCCATATTATCTCTTCCAAGAATGATTCTGGGAAAAAACTTGATGGTTTAGGTGGAATTGCGGCCATCTTAAGATACCGAATTTAGCAACTAAATTAACTAATTAAACCATTTGAACTAATTTAACTAATTAAATTCTACGTCTATTTTTTCATTGAAAGTTTTTTTTAACGTTATTTTGTAAAACCACAACCTTTTAATAGTAGTTAGTTTTACTTATAGTTAAGTAACAAAACAGTTTCATTGGGTGTTAGTAAAAAGGAGGGGTTTGGAAAATGATTGTCAAAGATGAATTGCTTAGTAAGCTAAGAAGGTATTTTGATTTAAACTTGTATGAAGTGAAATTATGGGCATCTTTACTCAGCAGGGGAGTTTCAACAGCAGGTGAACTTTCAGATATAGCTGATGTTCCTCGTTCCAGAAGTTATGATGTTCTAGAATCTCTTGAAAAGAAAGGTTTTGTAGTTATGAAGATAGGTAAACCTATCAAATATATTGCTATTCCTCCCGGAGAGGTCGTTGATCGTGTTAAGAAAAACATGAACAATGAAGCTCAAGAAAAAATTAAACGACTAGATTCCATCAAAGGTTCAGATTTATTACTAGAATTAGAAACTTTGCACACTAATGGTATCAGCTTAGTTGATCCTACCGATATCAGCTCTTGTTTAAGAGGAAGGAATAATCTTTATAACCATCTTGATTTATTGATTAAGGAGTCAAAAAACAATGTTAACTTGATGACTACTGAAAAAGGATTCATGCGTAAAGTTGATGGATTAAAACCAACTTTAGAGAAAGCTAAGAAAAGAGGAGTTAATATTAGGATTCTTGCCCCTCTCACCAACGATAACAAAAAGATTGCTGAAAGTCTTAAAGGAATTGCAGAAGTTAAACATAACAATAAAGTTGATTCCCGTTTCATGACTGTTGATGGAAAGGATTTAGTCTTTATGACTATGAACGATTCAGAAATCCACCCTTCTTATGACTTAGGAGTGTGGGTAAAGACTCCTTACTTCACTAACACCGTAGATAACATGTTTGACGGTCTTTGGAATTCTAAATAATTTTTCTTATT
>JAHJDB010000053.1 GCA_018812765.1 Nanobdellota archaeon | reverse complement strand
TGGCTCTTCGCACAAATGGAAATCCATTTGAAAGATTAAGTAACCTGCACTCACAAGAGTTCGCTTAGTCACCAGAGAAAAAAGTAGGGGAAAAAAGAAGGAAAAATTGGTGCCCCAGTGGCTTAGTGGCTCTTCGCACAAATGGAAATCCATTTGAAAGATTAAGTAACCTGCGCTCACAAGAGTTCGCTTAGTCACCAGAGAAAAAAGTAGGGGAAAAAAGAAGGAAAAATTGGTGCCCCAGTGGCTTAGTGGCTATAGCACCTGACTTGTAGCAACTATCTGCTATGTTTCCAAAAAGAAATAAGCATGGTAAGATATCAGGAGGTCGCGAGTTCAACTCTCGCCTGGGGCTCTTTTTTTATTTATCAATTAGCAGCATAACACTAATAAAACCGAAATGTTTAAAAATAATTACTCTTTCCAATACCTAACAAAGATAGATATGAAGTATTCTTGGTGTTAATTATGGAAGAAAGATTAAAGACAGGAACTACAACTGTGGGAATAGTCTGTAAAGATGGAATTATTTTAGCAGCAGATATGAGGGCTACTGCTGGAAATATGATTGTTGATAAGAAGGCTGAAAAAGTTCATATCATCACAGACGACTTTGCATTAACTATTGCTGGTGGAGTTTCAGATGCACAACTTCTCATCAAACTTATTCGCGCTGAATTAAAGCTTAAAGAAGTAAGAACATACAAACGACCTACAGCGAAAGAAGCTGCTAACCTTTTAGGAGGATTATTATATTCTAATATCAGAAGGATGAGCATGCTTCCAGGAATTGTCCATTTCTTGTTTGCAGGAAAAGACGTTTATGGGTTACATTTATATGATTTGTTTCCTGACGGAAGTGTAACAAAGGTAAGAGATTTTATCTCTTCAGGAAGCGGGTCAGTATTTGCGTACGGAGTATTAGAAACACAATATCATCCAGACATTACTACTAACGAAGCTATAGAGCTTGCTGTCAAAGCAGTTAACACCGCTTTACAAAGAGATAGTGCTTCTGGAAACGGTATTGACATTGTAGTGATAAACAACAAAGAAATAAAACAAGTAATGCACAAAGAACTTACATACAAGTTGTAAGCTTCTAAGTTAGTTTAATTTTAAGTTTAATGGTGAAATTTTATGGCAGATATACTAAAAGAAATAATAAAAGTACTTCCAGAAGGAAAAATCTCAGACGCAGCTTTTGAAGGAGCTAACATCGTCTTGTACACAAAAGATAAAGACTATTTTCTAGATAACAAAGGAACTATTAAGATAGCAGTTAAAGAATTTAGGAAAAGGATCGAACTACGTTCGGATCCTTTCTTGTGTATGGAACCTGAAAAAGCTGAAAAAATCATTAAAAAGATTATCCCTGAAGAAGCAGGAGCACAAGAGTTCATTTTTGACCCCCCTAGAAGCCAGATCATCATTCACGCTGATAAACCTGGATTAGTTATTGGTAAGCAAGGTGAAATTCTAAGAGAGATCAAAGAAAAAACTGCCTGGGTGCCTTTGATTAAACGTCTTCCCCCAATCAGATCCAAACTTATTGAAAGTATCCGTTCAGTTCTTTATGAAAATGCCGCCGAAAGAAAGAAATTTTTAGATAAGACTGGACACCGGATTTATGACGGCTGGATTAGAGAAAAGAAACACGAATGGGTTAGACTTTCCTGTTTAGGCGCATCAAGACAAGTTGGAAGAACCTGTTTCTTGTTACAAACTCCTGAATCGAGAGTATTAATTGACTGTGGCATCGATCCCAGCCAGGATAATTCAGAAGCGTATCCATTTCTTGACGCACCAGAGTTTAACATCAGTGAAATTGATGCAGTTATCGTAACACACTCACACTTAGACCATTCTGGTTTAATCCCTTATTTATTCAAGTTTGGTTATCAAGGACCAGTATATTGTACCTTGCCTACAAGAGACGTCATGTCTTTATTACAATTAGACATGATTAAAATTCAACGTGGTGAAGGAAAAGAACCGATTTATACTAGCGAAGATGTTCGTCAAGTAGTTTTACATACGATCTGTCCTGATTTTGAAGAAGTTACCGATATAACTCCTGATGTAAGGATGACTCTTTACAATTCTGGACACATCTTAGGAAGCGCTATCGTCCATCTTAACATTGGTAATGGGCTTCATAATTTTGCTTACACCGGAGATTTAAAATACGGCCGTACAAATGTTCTTGAAGCTGCAAACACCCAATTTCCTCGTCTTGAAACTTTGATGATGGAATCTACTTACGGTGGAAAAGATAATGTTATGGCTGAACAAGAAGCAGACGATTACATGATTAAGATCATCTATGAAACATTTAATAGAGGCGGAAAAATTCTGATGCCTGTTTTAGGTTCAGGAAGAGCCCAAGAAGTCATGATTATCGTAGAAAGACTGATGCGTGAAAAAAAGATACCTGATGCACCAGTCTATATAGACGGAATGCTCTGGGACATCACAGCCATCCATACTGCTTATCCTGAGTTCTTAAACCGAAATATCAGAGAACAAATTTTCCATAAAGAAAACAACCCTTTTATGTCGCCTATCTTTAAACAAGTAGGATCACATAAAGAAAGAAAACAGATTATGTTAGAAGAAGGACCTTGTCTTATCCTGGCTACTTCAGGAATGCTTGCTGGCGGACCTTCAGTTGAATATCTAAAAGGATTATGTGAAGGAAGTAAACATTCACTGATCTTCAGCTGTTATCAACCTCCAGGAAGTCTTGGTTATAGGATTAGAGAAGGGATTAATGAAATGATAATCAGAGAAAATGGTAAAAGCCACGTCCTAAAAATTAAGATGGATGTACATAAAGTTGAGATTACTAACCACTCTGACAGGAGACAATTGATGAATTATGTGAAAAGAAGCAACCCTCAACCTAAGAAAGTCATCGTGGTTCACGGAGAAAGTTCCAGATGCCTTGATTTAGCTTCTTCCATCCATAAAACTTTTAGGATAGAAACTATTGCTCCTAAGAATCTAGAGGTTATCAGGATTAAATAAGATAACAACTGCTAGAAATAATCTTAAAATAAATTATTTTATTGTTTTTCTTACTCTAATATTCCGAAACTGCTAGGGTCTAATAAAAAAGTGAGAGCACATTATTGTTTTTCTTACCTAAATATTTATAAAAGAGAGTAGTGATAACAATATCCATTGCCAATGTCGCATAACCCGGTATTGCGCTGGTCTTGAATGCTTTAAAGCACGAGAGAACCAGTCCCTTCTGGGATTCCCGGTTCAAATGATATTGAGAGAGATCTCAGGTCTGATTGTCCGGGCATTGGCGTTCATATTCTTTAGAAACAAATTTAAATCAGCTGTTTTTTAACAGCTTTATGCCAGCGTGGCACAATCCGGTACTGCGTCAGCCTTTATGGACGAATCTCGAACTGGATAACAAGAGTGAACTGATTCCGTAAGGAATTCCCGGTTCAAATGATATTGAGAGAAATCTCAGATCTGATTGTCCGGGCGCTGGCGCTTTTTACTTTTTATTTAAAACTTCAGAAAATCAATGGTTTTATTTACATCATCTGCTTCAATGACAAACAAAGTGTCTGTCCAACAGGATAAAAACTCTACTATGTTTACTCCATTCTCAACAAAGAAAGTAATTTTCCTATCTTAGACTCAAAGACAGATCCGGCTTAATATAACCTCTGGGATCACAGTATTGGGAATATTCATCTTCAACTAAAGATACAGACAAATTTTTTCCTTTTGTATATTCTTCCAGAAACAGACCCAAAGCTTTTTGATCGTAAAAACCAGTCAGCTGATAATAACGGGGTGCTTCGTCAAGATGCGATCTTCCTGATAAAAGAACTACTTTTGCATCTTGGTCTTTATCAAAAATATGTTCTTTAAGATTTGCAAATTGTTTCTCTGCCCTGTCAGTGCCTAAGGATGAATGGGTTGTGTCTCCTGGAGGAGAGGCCCATTCCGGACTTTCATCAAATAGGACAATCTTATAACCTAATTTATGTGCAACTGCTATCGTTGAAAGATCATCAGTTTCATTAAAGGGAAACTTTTGGTATAGTTCGCTGAGGGAAATCTTGCTTTCCGTATACTCGTCGATCAAAGGCTGGATGCATGTTTCCAGTTCTACAGCAAAATAATCGTATCCTTTTTTTTTCAGTTCAGGAAGAAGCGATTCTACCACCTTATTATCTCTGGCTGTCTGATGGCTTCCTCCAAAATGCACCGTTTGAGATTTATCAGATTTTTTTAAAAAAAGATCTGAAGGGTTAATTTTAGTTTTTATCGGTCTTGATTCATCTGATTTAGCTGTAACATTAGGATTAACTACAGTATTAGAATAACAATTACTGAGAGAGGTCAATAAAGCAGCCAAGGTCAATGTTTTTTTCATCAGAAAATCAAAGAACTGGTTTTTTATAAATATTGTGAAATCAACAAATCTTTCCGGTTTTTTGTAGTACTCAAGGCATTTAATTATGTTCGTTTTGGTTATCTTTCCTTATCCTATATTATAAAAAGGAACTTTATTTTTGTTTAGAAAAGTTTCTAAGGTGGGAATAATATCTTCTTTCTTTTTAATTTTTGCTAACCGGGTCTTTTTATACATCTCTTGAGCCTCCCCTTTTTTAATATAAAAATACCTATTAATAAAATGTAATAATCCTTTATTTTTTCCGAGAAAGAAACCGGAATAGATCTCTCCGTAACAAAACAGGTTAGAATTTGGAATCAATGTTTCCAAGAGTTGAAAAGTTTTCTTATAATCATCAGGATAGTTGTCTCCATCAGAATAATAGAAAGGATAAATATTACATTCTTTGTATTCTTTCATTACTTCCAAACAGAGTTCAAAAACAGAAGAGATCTTGGTTCCTCCTCCTTCTGAGACATAGTCAAAAGTATGTTTGTCAGTCTCTTCTGCTGTTACAGCATGGATAAGATACCTAACATCCACCTTGGGATGTATTCTCCTGATAATTCTCTCTAACCAATCATTGGTGGTAGTTATTATCTTTCTTTGTTCTTCATCGATGGAACTAGATCCATCTCTCATCAGGATTATCGCTGCATCAAATTCTTCCTGAGGCCAGATTTTTGGGGTTTTGTAACGGAAATCTTTTTCGTAAGGAACAACAACCGGATTGTTAGGGTCATAATTTCCTGTCGATAGTTCTCTTTTCAATGCTTCTTTGTACGATCTTTTGAAATGTTTTCTGTTTCCGACCGGACCGACATTTCTTAAGGTGTCTTTTTTATGAGTAAGCTTGCGTTTTCCTTTCGGTTCCAGAAAAGGCAGACCTAAAATCTCTGCTAAGAGGTCGGTCATCTCATCGACAGTGATTTCCGTGTCAAAATCATAGTTTCCTTGTATGGAACCGGGCTCGTTCCCGCGTTTATCTGAATTAAGGGGATCTCCTGGTTCTCCGTCACCGCTTCCGACGCCCCCAACCCAGCCGTATTTAAAGCGAGGAATATCAATCCTAGGGATTTTAATACGGATTTTATCATTTCCCTTTTTACCGATAAACTCTTCATTAGAAACATATTTTTGCATATCATCTTTGATTTTTCCTTTAACGATCTTTTTGAATCGGTTATGGTCGGGAGTGATTTTTGAGGTCATGATTTAAATTGTTAAGTTAAGGAGAAATATAAATCTTTTTGAATTTTTGCCTATTCAAAACCCAAAGCTTTATATAAATAGTCTATACTATATAATAAAGTGGTGAGTTCTTGGTGAATGTTTGAAAATGGTAAGACCTAAATTTAAACAAAAATGTAAAATCTGTCGGGAAGAATGGGTTACTATTAATTATAGAGAGTTTCCGATTTGTGTTAAATGCCATATCAGACAAATATTTTCTGAAGAAATTACAGATAAGAAATACATTTTTTTAAATATTGATCAGAAGATTTATGAAAAATCCAGATTTCTTAGAAATATCCGTCAGAACTATTTGATGTACAAGAGTTTAACTGAGAATCAAGTAAAGACGTTTAAGAAAGCTGTAAAGGATTTGAAGAATCCAAAGATTAAAACAGAAGAAGAGTAAATAATATAAACTGATCGATAATTAGATTCTTGATGGGAATTTTCAGTTGGCTGGAAAAAAAATTTAATAAGGATCAAGTAGGCGAGGAATTATTTCTAGTTCACATTAAAAAAGGAGTTAAATCATTAAATAAAGCGATGTACTTTTTTGACAGAATTCCTCAACTAACAATGGTTCATTATTTATCTGGAGCATCTTGTCAATTATATTTTAATCGCTTAAACAGTTCTTTGGAACAGTTAATTAAAGCAAGGACGAGGGCTGAAATGATTATAACCAATCTGGAAGCCAAGAAAAATAAGGTTGATTATAGGTCTGCTTCTGTCTTGAACAAATACGATCTAAAATTGTTAGAATTGTTCTCGGAAGCCAGTCTTAATCTTAATAAGGAGATAAAGCTGTTACAGAGAATTTTAAGAACCAATTCCGTGTACCGTAACATAGTTCCTGATCAGAACGATCTGATTTATATCATTGATTATTTAGATCTAATCAAACAAAAAATTAAAAGTGTGCTTGCTTCCAAGAGATAATATTATAACATAATTTCAATAAAATAAAAACAAAATGATTTATATACTTCTTTAAAAACCATACTTTCATGGTCAATTTTATTTATATAGACACCAGAGAAGAATTAGAAAAAGAAGCAGAAAAATGGACTAAAGCTGATTGTTTGGCCATAGATTTAGAATGTGAAAATAATCTTCATCATTATGGTTCTTATGTCTCTTTGATTCAGATCTCTGACGGTAAAAATAATTGGGTTGTTGATGTATATAAATTGAAAGAAATTAAACCTTTGATTGTGGTTTTAGAGAACAAAAATATTCAAAAAATATTTCACGATGTCTCTTTCGATTTTAGGATCTTGTATAATGAGTTTAAATGCAGTCCCAAAAATATCTTTGATACTCAGGTTGCCGCTCTTCTGTTAGGAAAAGAGAATATTGGTTTAGGCTACTTGTTGGAAGAATATTTTAATATCAAGAAAGAAAGTAGGTTTCAGATGGCTGATTGGACGAAAAGACCTTTAACTTCTGAAATGCTGTCATACGCTGTAAAGGATGTTTTATATTTGATTAAGTTAAGAGATCTACTGAAGGCTGCTCTTAAGAAAAAAGAGCGCTTGTCTTGGGCAGAAGAAGAATTTGAAGAGATTGAAAAAACAGTTTTTACATACAAGGAGCAGGATTATATGGGAGTAAGAGGGGTTAAGGAATTATCTCCAGAACAGCTTAGTATATTCAAACAATTATTTCAATTACGAAAAAATCTTGCTGAAATGGTTGACAAGCCGGTCTATTTTGTTATCAGCAATAAGCGATTAAAAGAATTAGCAATCTCTCCTTCTTTAGATTGGACAAAAGTGAAAGGGGTGCATCCTATCGTTAGGCAAAATTCTGTTTTATTAAAAAAAGCTGTTTCTGAAGGAAGAGAGGCGCCAATCAAGTTAGAGAAGAATGAACGGAAATTCCATTCTGCTCAACAGAAACAATTTTTTGAAAGACTTTACGAGTTACAGAAAAGGATTGCAGATAAGTTGGAGATAAAAGGTCATTTGGTAATCAATAAAGAACAGATGGGCAAGATTGTTCATGATAATAATCTGGGTGGTTTAAGGGAGTGGCAGAAAGTATTGCTACAAAAAGAGGGACTTAAATTATAAAAGAAAGTATTTAGTTGCGTTCCTTGTAAGCAAGGTCCGGTCTTAAATTGGTGTTTAACAAAAAGTTTAAATTAGTTAGGATTATTTAAGAATAAACGAGAAATCTTAAAAACTGACTACCCAACGGAGCAAGCTCCGGGGTATTCACCGGTTTTCTAATCGGATTTCTGGTCATTCCTCGCTAAATACCGCAGCAAGCTGCGGGGTATTAGATCTAGCGAGGAATAAAAGAGACAATTAAAGATGTCAATCCTAACAAAAAACGAGATATTTAAAGAAATCAAGAAAGGAAACATCAAAATAATGCCCTTTGACCGTTCAGCAGTCGGTCCCGGTTCTGTCGATCTAACTTTAGATAACCAATTTAGAATTTTTATTAAAGGAAAAACTTTAGATGTAAATGAGAATTCTGATTATCAAAAGATATCAAGATTAATAAAAAAAGATTCTATTGTCCTTAAGCCAGGAGAGTTGATTATGGCTATCACAAAAGAAAAGATAACCCTAAGTGAGAATCTTTGTGGTTGGTTGGAAGGACGTTCCAGATTTGCCAGGCTTGGCCTTCTGGTACACATCACCGCGGGATTTATGCAGCCAGGAATTGATAATCAACAAGTTCTTGAAATAGCTAACTTAAGCCAAAGACCTTTAAGGTTGCACGCAGGAATAAAAATTTGTCAGTTTATCTTCCAGAAGACTAAAGGGAAAGCAAAGTATGAAGGAAGATTTGTAAAACAAAAAGAAGTTTGATTTTAAAAAAATAAGGATTCATAAAAAAATTCACTGAGAGGAAGGCCTTTAAAAAGTCTTATAATCCTTTATTTTTTAATTATCCCAATATCCTTTCTTAAAAGCAGACTCAATAGTCTTCTTTTCATAACCAGTTACTTTCTTAACCCAAGGAACAATATGCCTTTCATAAGAAGTGCTTGTAGCAATTGCACAGTTTCCAGGTAAACCCGCTGCAGGAGTTCCTGAAAACTTAGCTAAATAAGGGTGTCTTGTCCCTTCTTCAATTGATACACCTGGTAATTTTGAAAGAGTGCTGACTATGTCTGATAATCTTTTTCCGTCTGATGTTCTACCTGCCATTTTAGATATTATAAAAAACCCGAACTTTATAAACCTTTCTGTTGTTTGTCACTAGGCAGTCGTAAAACAAACCTGCCGGAATGGATTGAAATCTTAGAAAAATTGAAAGAAAAAGCCCAAAACTTACCCTTTACAAATGAAAATAATAAATGAAAAGAATAATTTCCCACTACAAGGACATAATATAAATGTAAGGGGAATTAGATTAAAAAATTGTTCCAATACGTTAGAACATACTGATTAACCATGAATGAAAACAAATCTTGATAATGATTCATATCTGTACTTAATAAGTCCTTCTTTAGCGCCCCGTCGGCTTCGCTAATTACATCTAAATATTCTCTTCTAAGAACTATAGGAACAATCAAAGGAGGACAGCATAACTGTATTAAAAGATGGTTCATGATTATTCTTCCAGTAAGTCCATTTCCATCATAAAAAGGATGGATACTCTCAAATTTATGATGAAATAAGATTGCCAATGCCAAAGGATGCATTTTATTTTTATTTTTTTCATACCATTCCAGCAACATTTTCATATCACTTTTAACATATTTGCCCGGTGTTGGTTTAAACGGTTGGCCAAGAATACGCAAATCATCGGTTCTATAACCCGTCCGCAAATCTATATTCACCAGAAGCCCATCATGCACATCCTCTATCATCTTCAAAGAAATGTCAGGCATCTCATCTAATAATTTAAAAAAAACTTGTTGCGTATTTTTCAGATCATATATTTCTCTTAAAGTCTTGTTCTTGGGAGTAATATTTTCTATCAATAATTTACCTGCTTGCTCTAAAGTAATTGTATTTCCTTCTATTGAAGTGCTGCTAACAGCAAACTTAATCAGGAAAACCTCAAAGAATTCTTTTCTCGTCAAATCATCTAGCTTAAGAAATTTCTCCTTAAAATGTAAATGTACGGCTTCAATCTCTTCTAATTGTTCTTTAGAAAAAAAAGTGCTTTTCTTCAGGTTCCGAAAACAAATAGTCTTTTGTTTTCGTGAATCCCACAACAACTGGAATACAAGCGAAAACTTAGGGATAGGCAGAATGGGGAGCAACGTCCTTCTTTTTTTATTTTGGAAGAGGATTTTATCACTTAAAATCACAAGACAAGCTGGGACAAGAAATAAGAAAAAATAGAAATACAAAAAAGTAATGGAAAAGA
>JAHJDB010000052.1 GCA_018812765.1 Nanobdellota archaeon | reverse complement strand
ATATTAAAATTATTAAAAAAATAGTAAAGAAAAATTATGAAAAGAAAAAAGAAGATCCTTAAGAAAAAAAAAGCCGGGAAAGTTAAGACGGTTAAAACAGCAAGAAAAACTGGCAAAAAAAGATCAAAGCTTTCTTCACTTTATGAAACAATCATTATCGGTTCTGGCATTGCCGGCTGCACTGCAGCGATTTACGCTGCCAGAAAGAAGATGAAGTTTGCTCTCCTGACTGAAAAATTGGGAGGACAATTTCTGGAATCAGGAGAAGTTTTGAATTATCCAGGAATCAAACAGACGACTGGAGCTGATTTCTCTAAGCTCATGGAAGAACAGCTGGCTTTCAATAAAGTCAAGCCTGAAGTGGGAGTTGTCGTAGAAAAAATAATCAAGAAGGGCAAGAATTTTGTTCTTAAGACCAATAAAAAAAATTACTGGACTAAGACCGTGATCATCACGACAGGAGCCAGAGCTCATGAATTAGACGTTCCCGGAGAAAACAGGCTTAAGCAAAGAGGAGTGACCTATTGTGCTATCTGTGACGGCCCTTTATTTAAAGGAAAAGATGTAGCTGTTATAGGGGGAGGAGATTCGGCTCTGGAAGCGGTAGACTTTCTTCTGAACATAGCCAAAAAGATTCATATCATAAATCTTACTGGTGAATTTAAAGCGCACGAGTACCTTCAAGAAAGGATCAGGAAACATCCTAAAATAAAGATCATCAATAATGCTAAAACAACAGAAATCTTAGGGGAGCGATTTGTCAGCGGAATCAGATATGAACAAAAAGGAAAAGTTCAGGAACTAAAATTAAGCGGCATCTTTGTTGAGATTGGCAGAGCTCCCAATACTGAATTTGTAACAGGTTTCTTAAAATTAGATGAACATAAGCACATCATCATCAACAGCGATACATCCACTTCTGTTCCGGGTATATTTGCTGCCGGAGATTGTAGTTCTGTGCATGAATATCAATATGTGATTGCTGCTGGACAAGGTTGTACAGCATTATTGAAGACGGCCAGATATTTGGCAAAAAACAAGTAGATTAAAACACAAACATAAAATTAAAAGAAGAAAAATAATTTATTTTTTATTGCCAAGAATCCTAAACATAGTTGTTCCGCACTTAGGGCACTTGCCTTTCATGGCTTTTCTTTCCACGCCACCCTTACCTTTCATGCTTACTTCCTTACCACCAGCTATTTCTCTTTTTTCCTTACATTTAACACAATATCCTTCCATGGTTTAAACACCTCGAATTTTAAAAAGAACGTTTAACCTCACGCCCATTTAAGTTAATATATCCTTCCCCTGATTATAAAGGTTTCGTTAAAACAAGCTTAAATCGGGTTAAAACAGCTTTAAAACCTTAACGGTTAATTCCCATTTTTATTGATAATTTTTCGCTTTCTAAAGAGGTTTCTCCTTCAAAAACAATCTCCTTAACTTTTAGAACTGCTTTAAGATCAGTTTCAATACTCTTAATCATCTCCCGAAATTCTGGTTCTTCGCTAACTAAAACTAATTTAGATAACTCTTCTTTTAATGATAATTGATTTTCAGATTTGTATTTTCTAACAGTGTTAATAATATCAACACCTAGGTCTCCAGCAAGTTCAGCTTTCTCATCGATAAGTTCTGGATCAAACTCAGGCCAACTAGAGATATGGATAGATCTCTGGTTTTCTTTTTCTGCAAAATAAAGATGAAAGATCTCTTCAGTGATGTGGGGCATGATCGGAGCCATCATCTTCAGTACTCCTAACAAAGAATGGTATAAAGAGTATTGGGCGCTTTTTCTAGCTGTAACCCCTCTCTGTTCTGGATTGTATAACCTATCTTTAACTATCTCAAGATATTGGTCGCAAAGAATCTGCCAGAAAAATTTCTCTACTTCTGATTTTGTTTTTGAGTATTCATACTTATCAAACGTTTCTGTGCTGGTTTTGATTAATTTTTGCAGCTTGCTTAAGAGCCACTTGTCGAACATTTCCAATTCAAGCTCTTCCAATTCGTAGTCTTCCAAATGCAAGATACTAAATTTAGAGGCGTTCCAAAGCTTGGTAATAAACTTCTGCCCGGTTAAGACTTCTTTTTCCTGATAAGGCAAGTCATCACCTAATTTCACTGAAGCAGCCCAAAATCTGAATGCGTCAGCGGAATATTTCTGGATTACCTCTTGAGCGACTACAAAATTACCTTTGCTCTTGCTCATCTTCTGTCCGTGTGGGTCTTGCCCATGTCCAGAGATCATAATGTCTTTCCAGGGAATACTGTTATGATGATAATAAGATTTCACAATGGTGTAAAAAGCCCAAGTTCTAATAATATCATGCGCCTGCGGTCTTAAAGACATCGGCAGAAAATTTTTCCTTTGTTCTTCTGCCCCCCAATCAGCATTTATCTCTGGAGTACAAGAAGAGATCATCCAAGTATCCATGACATCCATCTCTGGAACAATATTAGTTGAGCCGCAGCGGCATTTTTTGTTATATTCCTGTTCTCTTGGGTCTACAGGCAAATCTTTTTCTTCAGGGAGAAGGACTACCTTACAATCTTGACAGTACCATACCGGAAAGGGAACCCCATAATATCTTTGTCTTGAGATCCCCCAATTCCATTGCAGATTCTTAACCCAATGTTCATATCTAACCTTCATATGTGAGGGGTACCAATTGATCTTTTGCGCAATTTCAATCAATTCTTCTTTCTGGTCTAATACTTTAATCTGCCATTGCTGTTTCTTAAGAAATTCTATCTCCGTGCCGCATCTTTCGTGGACATTGACGGGATGGGTAATCTCTTTCTGCTTAATCAGCAGATTACTTACTTTAAGATCTTCAATAATCTCTTTTCTAGCCTCTTTTAATCTCAACCCTTCGTATTTTCCTGCTAGACTATTTAGTGCACCAAATTCTGTTATTGCAACTCTTAATGGCAGCTTATATTTGTACCATTTTTCAATATCTTCTTTATCACCAAAAGTACAGACCATCATTAATCCGGTACCTTTATCCTTGGCTACAGAATCGTCAGCCATTAAAGGAACTTCATAATCAAATAATGGCACTTTGGCAAATTTGCCTTTCAATTCTTGATATCTTTCGTCTTCTGGATTAAAGAATAAAGCCACGCATGCAGGCAACAGTTCTGGACGGGTAGTAGCGACCACTAAATCCTTGCCGCCGTGTTTGAAGATAATATCATTAAAATGGGATTTCATGTCCACATTCTCTAAGTCTGCTTGAGCAATTGTTGTTTGGCAAGTAGTACACCAAGTAGTGGGTTGATCCACAAGTTCCATCTTTTCTTTGTTGTATAGGTTGATGAAAGATTTCTGAGCTATTCTCCTGGCCTTATCCCCGATGGTATGATAAAGAAGACTCCAATCGATTGAGAATCCCAGACTTTTAAATAAGTCATAATAAGTCTGCCCTGTTTTTTTCGTCTCTTCCAAGCATAGCTTGATGAAATCTGCTCTGCTGATCTTGGATTTATTCACTTTATGTTTCTTTTCAACATATCTCTCGGTAGGCAAGCCATTATCATCATAACCCATGGGGAAAAAAACGTTTTTTCCTTTCATTCTTTGGAATCTGGCTACGATCTCAAACTGAGAATAGTGCATCCCATGACCTACATGCAGATGATCTGCTGAAGCATAAGGCGGAGGAGTGTCTATGCTGTACACTTCTCTTTTTTTATCATCAGGGTCAAACTTGAAAATCTTATTTTCTTCCCAATACTTCTGCCACTTCTGTTCAGCTTCTTTAGAATCATATTGTTTCGGCAATTCCATTTCTTAAAAGAAAAATAGAAGGTTATTTAAAAATGTTTAGATGACCAAACTAAAAGAAAAAATCATTCACTCAACTTCCGTCCCCGACTTTTACTTTCCTCGAAACCAGAAGAAGTAATCTGGATGAATTCAGCATTCTGCTGCATCTCAAAAACATTTCTGGCCCCACAATAACTTATTCCGCTTTTCAAACCTTTGACTATGGCTTTGATCACTTCTCTTACAGGCCCTTTATAGTCGACTAAATTGGAAACTCCTTCTACGAAGACATCAAGCTTTTCCTTGACTTTTATACCTTGCAGATTCTCTTCCCGTTCATGATTACTTTCATAAGAAGCAGAACCCATGTAACGCTTATAGCGCTTGCCTTCATTCATGATGATAAAACCAGGAGTTTCGTCCGTACCGGCAAAAAAAGATCCTGAAAAAGCGGTACTGGCACCAGCGCCGATCGCTTTAGAGACATCTCCTGGACTTTTCATGCCTCCGTCAGCACAGACAGGAATATTATAATGTTTAGCTACTTCCGCAACATCCATGACGGCTGTAAATTGAGGAACTCCTGATCCAGAGGTTATTCTGGTAGTGCATACTGGCGAAGGTCCGATGCCTACTTTAAGACCATCAGCACCAGCTTCAATAAGGTCTCTGGCTGCTTCTTTAGTGGCGATATTGCCGGCCATCAAATCGATATTAGGAAAATAATGTTTAAATTCTTTTATCCGTTGGATGGCCAAATCTGAATGGCAATGAGCAATGTCTAAAACAATAACGTCTGCTCCAGCACTAATAAGTTCACGAGAACGTTCAATAGTATCCTTAACTCCTACAGCCGCTCCGACCAACAATCTTCCCTTTTCATCTCTAGCAGCATCAGGCCAGAATTCTATCCTTTTGATGTCTTTAGTGGTGATCAACCCTCTCAACTTTCCATTTTCTAAAAGGGGGAGTTTTTCAATTCTGTGTTGATGAAGAATACGTTTAGCTTCTGTTAAATCAATGCCGTATTCTGCCGTAATCAGCTGACTTCGGGGAGTCATCACTTCCTTGATATTCCTACTAAAATCTTCTTCAAAGAGATAATCCTTAGAGGTGAATATACCGATCAATTCTCCCGCTTCTTTTATCAATAGACTGGTCACTCCTTCCGTCTCCATCACTTTTACTGCTTCAGAAATTGTTAAAGTTGGAGGAATAGAGATGGGATTTTCGATCACGTAACTAGTGCTTTTTTTAACTTTCTTTACTTCAGCAACCTGTTCTTCTAACGTGCCAAATTGATGGATTATTCCTAAGCCCCCTTCCCTAGCCATAGCGATAGCCATCTTGTGTTCGGTCACCGTAGCCATGTTAGCGCTGACCAAAGGGATGTTAAGAGGAATATTTTTAGTAAATCTGGTCTTGACCTCAGCTTCAGAACGAGAATTTAAAGGAGTTCTTTTAGGTATAAGAAGCACATCATCATAAGTTAGTCCTAATCTCATTTTTCCTTTTTTTTAAGCGCTTTATCCCTTTAAATAGATTATGTAAGTAGAGAATGATGATTTTAAGAATTATAATACCTGGAAGAATGATCTTAAATTACTTTGTAATCAGCTTTCTGCTGTTCATTACAGTAAGCTTATGATTTACAAACCATAAATATTTAAAATCCTCGCAATAGAAAAATAAACATGACTCTTTTCACTTTAAAATATGCGCCTCAGAACTCAAATCAGGTTTTTGGCCAGCAAAAGGCTGTCGGAGAGCTAAAAGACTTCATTGTAAATTATAAAAAACAAAAGCAAAAAGCGGCTTTATTGGTCGGGCCTGTCGGCAACGGCAAGACTTCTTCCGTGTACGCTTTAGCTAAAGAATTAAATTATGATCTTCTGGAGATTAATTCTTCTGATTTAAGGAATGCCGATAATATCAAGACTTTCTTAGATGCAGCCTTAGGCCAGCAATCCTTGTTCTTTAAACCAAAATTGATTTTAGTAGATGAAGTAGACAATATCTCCGGCGTCAAAGACAGAGGATGCATCCCTGCTCTACTGAAAGCTATAGAGAAATCTTCTTTTCCAGTGATACTGACGGCTAACGAGCTTGAGGATTCTAAATTTAAGGCTTTAAACAAGTCCTGTCGGCTGATTGATTATCACAAATTACAGTATCGGACAATAGCGCATACCTTACAATGGGTCTGCCAGCAAGAAGGGATAGAGTTTGAAGAGAAAGCCATCAATTCTTTAGCCCGACAGGCAGACGGAGATATACGGGGAGCTTTGACGGACTTACAGGTTTGTTCTTCCAATAAGAACATCACATTTAATGATGTTACAAAATTGTCTGACCGAAAAAGAACTGATACGGTGATGAACGCTTTAACCTTAATCTTTAAGTCTTCCACTGTTGAAAATGCGTTAGGCGCTTTAGATGATACTGATATAGATGTAAGAGACGTCTTCTTCTGGATGGATGAAAATCTTCCCAAAGAATATTTAGACGCTAAAAGTTTAGCTAAAGCTTACGAATGGATGTCCAGGGCAGATGTCTTTAACGGCAGGATCATGAAAAGACAGCACTGGAGATTTTTAGTTTACATCAATAACTTGTTGACAGCAGGGATTAGTTCCGCCAAAGAAGGGAAGAATCCAAATTTTATCTCTTATAAGCCGACGATGCGATTCTTACGGATGTGGCAGGCCAAGATGAAAAATGCCAAGAAAAAAGAGATTGTCTCAAAACTAGCAAAAAAAACTCACACTTCCACTAAAGTCGCTTCAGGGCAGATTCCTTACTTACAGGCCATCTTCAAGAATAAAAAAGGTCAGGAAATTGCTGCAGAGTTAGAGCTAACGGATGAAGAAGTGGAGTGGTTAAAGAAGTGAGTCTAGGAGAATTATTATTTCTCCAACTTATTTCTCTGACCGTAAATCTTTTTTCAAGAATCGTCCTCTTTTTTAGTACTTAAGTCCAATAATCGGGACAAATTTATTAAGATTTTGTTTAGAAAGTCAAGATACAAAAACTTAATAAACAATACCTTTATTCTGGTTGATATGGCTGTAACAACCAAAGAATTGGCAACTTTCTTCAAGAAGAAAGGATTTATCTATCCTTCTTCCGAGATTTATGGAGGGGTAGCAGGATTGTATGATTACGGCCACCTCGGAACTAAACTTAAACACAATTTTGAAAACACTTGGAGAAAATACTTCTTAGGTCTAAACGACAACTTCTTTGAGATCGAAACCGCTAACATCATGCACGAAAACGTTTTCAAGGCTTCCGGCCACCTGGAAAATTTCATAGATCCTTTAGTCAAATGTTCCAAATGTGAATATGTTGAGCGGGCTGATCATCTGATCCAGAACACTCTTAAAAAAAATGCTGAAGGACTGACTCCGGAAGAATTGAACAAATTAATTGAAAAAAATAATATCAAATGTCCAGAATGTAAATCTGATTTTTCTCCTGTAACTGTGTTGAACATGATGTTTCCAATGCAGATGGGGGCAGTAACTTCCAGCAAGTCTTACTTAAGGCCGGAAACGGCCCAGTCTCCTTATGTTAATTTTAAGCTGCAATATGAACTGTTGAGAAAAAAACTGCCTTTAGGTTTAGCTTTGATCGGAAGAGCTTATCGCAATGAAATCTCTCCCAGAAACCTCACCTTAAGACAAAGAGAATTTACTCAAGCAGAGCTGCAGATCTTTTTCAACCCTAACAGAATTAAAGAACATCCTGATTTTGACGCTGTCAAGAATGTAAAATTAAAAACAGTCTTGGAAGAAGACCGGAAAAAAGGCCAGGTAGTTGAACGAACTGCTGCAGAATTAGTAAAGAAAGGACTGCCTAAGTTTTATGTCTATCATCTAGCTAAGATCCAGCAATTTTATTTTGAAGAATTGAAGATCCCAACAGAGCGGTTCAGATTATATCAATTAGACGACAAGGAAAAGGCTTTTTATAACAAGTTTCATTTTGATCTGGAGATCGAATTGAACGAGCATGGATTCACGGAAATGGGCGGACTGCATTATCGTACTGACCATGACCTTCTTGGACATCAAAACGTATCTAAACAAAAGATGGAAATCCATGACGAAGAAAGCGGGGAAAGATTTATACCTCACGTCTTAGAATTAAGTTTTGGAGTTGACAGGCACGTTTATGCTCTTCTAGACTTGGCTTATGATGAGGACCAGAAAAGAGGAAATATTGTCTTAAAACTTCCAAAGAAATTTGCACCGTTCTATTGTGCAGTATTTCCCTTAGTCAAGAATAAGGAAGAGATCGTAGAAAAAGCTAGAGAGATCTATGATTCCCTGAAAGGAAGTTATTCTTGTTTCTATGATGCGGCTGCTTCAGTAGGCCGGCGTTATGCTAGAGCTGACGAGATGGGCGTACCGTTCTGTAT
>JAHJDB010000051.1 GCA_018812765.1 Nanobdellota archaeon | reverse complement strand
CTTCGTTCATGTGCATCAAAAGAATATTTCCGCTCATGTTTATTGTTGTGTCAATGCCTTGATTGTCTAATAATTCACCAGCATTACTTAACCAAGAAATATTTGTCCAATTTGATGTTGAGCCAGCATCAAAGATTTGGGAAGTATAACTGCCATTATTGTAAGTAGCATTTAACTGCACAAATCCAGAGGTGTTGTAAAAAGTCTGATAGTATGTTCCTCCATCAAAATCAGACTGATTATATTCCCCAAACCCAGGATCATCCGGAGTCAAGATAAAAGTATAATCCTGTCCTGGAACTAAGCCAGTTTTAAACAACTCCCAGCTCCCATAACAACTTTGTCGAGTAAAATTCCAATCCTTACATTTATACAACGAAGTTCCCTTAGCAGTAACGGTCACGGTAGCGCTGCTAAAGTTTATGGCGGTAGGGTCGATAGCATAGACCTCGATATACTTAGATAGTTCTCCGGTCTCTTCCACATCATCAATATCGATAAATTTATCAATATTTGAACTTAAATCCAGATTATAAAACTCGATAGAACTAATCGGGGAATTTTTGGGGACTATTTTAATGTTGTACTCTCCTTTTTTTAATTTTACCTTAAGCTTGGAAGCTACCCCCAGACCTTGGGGTTTTCTAATCTGTTCGCTTACTTCAACCGTTTTAGTTTCAGCATCTTCTATTTCAAGGTCATACTCGACTAATTCATTATTAGAATCCTTAATGCCAGGATCAAATTCGATTTCTTTTTCTTCCGAGGCTAAATCTTCCAGCGAATATGCTACTTTAGTCAATACCAGACGGCTGCCTTCCTTAATCTCAAAAACCAGCTTAAGTTCACTTGAATTTAATCCCGAAGGCAAAGAGCAGGTCTCTAAGCACGCTTCATCAAATTCAATCTCTTCGACAATTTCAGTAACTTCTTCGTCGGTTTCTGGTTCATCAATCTCTTCGACCGCTTCTTCAGAAATAATTTCTTCCTCAATACTTTCATTAGATTCAATTATTTCTTCGACAGAAGCATTGGAACTTTCTGTTTCAGTAATCATTTCTGGAGCCGTAATACCTACAGAAAAATCAGCGTCCATACTGCTGATGGCTATGATCGAACCGGTGATTCCATTAGATCCATCTTCTTTTATCGATCTGTCGTCTAATACCAGATATCTTTTCCCGCTAGTTTCAAAATAAGCCTTTACATCGCCACTACCAAAAATCTTTCCTGAAAGTTTTAATGATTTTAGATTAAAATTCTGAGGATGTTCCTTGATGACAAAAGTGTATTCACCATCTTCTGAAAATTCAACATTTAAAGGATTATTATAATCGGCCAGATTTTCTGTTACTAAATCATCGGGTGTCTGAACCTTATCATCCACGCTTTGAAATTTAATAACTGCGCCAGTTAAAAAATTAGATTCAGAAAGTAAAAAGAATCCGACAAGGATGATCAAAAGAGCTAAAATTAGTAAAAGATTTGGTTCCAACCTCTGCTTAACCTTCCTTTTTACCGTCTTTCTCTTTTTTGCCATCTTTTTTAAATTTTCAAATAATGCAATTTGCAATTTCCGATCACTCTAACATCAATCAAACCTGCTCCCTCTAATTTCATCAAGGCCATAGCCGCTGTAATCCGGGAAACTTTAGTCTTCTCAGAAAGCTCTTGGATAGTCAAACCTCTAGTATCTCTTTTTAGAATTACTTTAATCTGTTCAATTACTTGATCTATCTTGGCCATTTCTATACGCTAGTGTTTAATGTTAGCGATTAATTTTAGTAATTAATCTTAATAGTTAACTATTACACTTAACTATCACACTTATCTCTAATAGTTATTATTAACATATAAAAAGCTTTCTATTTTAACCTTAATTTCCAGAAAACTAACCGCCACTGAGGTAACCTTGTTGTAAACAACCACAACCTTTTTAAGAAGCTGACCATTTTAAGATAGTAAATCCAAGGAGGAAACCAAAATGGTCGCAACATGGTTAATCATAACAATTGTAGTAGTAGTACTGTTTATAATTTACATTTATAACAG
>JAHJDB010000050.1 GCA_018812765.1 Nanobdellota archaeon | reverse complement strand
TAAAATAATAAAATTACTTTTAAAAAACCAAAAATATATAAATGCAGAAACTACTCCTTTAATAGAAAAAAGAGATGGTAAAATTAGGGCACTATCTAGTACTAGTTGTAATTACCTTAGTTTTTGCTTCTTTTGTCTTAGCAGATTTTGATACTTATTTTTTCTGTGTTACTAATGAGGATTGTACAGTATACAATAATGGCGAACAATATTATTGTAATTTTAACACCAGTACCTGTTTTCAAACTGAAACTACTTCTACAGATAACACCTTAACAGACACAACTAATGATACTACTGTTGATCTTGCTGCCGAAGGAGATCTTACTTCTCTTGAAGAAGAAGTCATCGCCATGGAAACTGCTTTTTTAGTACTACAGAACGAATTAGCAACGACAAAAGTAAGCCTAAATTCATTATCTGATGAATTAAGCCTAATCAAAGGCCAGTTGACTTCCATGGAAGTTGACGTAAGCAATATCAATAACCAATTACAACAATTATCTTCATCAAATACCCAAATTAGCTCACAGACAAATTCTTTAGCCACCGGTTTAGCTGGCCTGCAAGAAGATATTGTCAGTACTAAATCTTCTTTAGATCAATTACAAGTAGACCTTGAACAGAAACAAGCTCGAAACAGGTTAATAGTGATTGCAATCTTGGTTCTTATTGGAATTAGTGCTGCTGTTGGGGTAGGGTACTATGTTACTAAAGACAAAAAATCACCTCAGAAAATCAGTCCTGAAATAATCAGCTATATCACTTCTCATATCCAAAAAGGCAGTAAGTTTTCTGATATCAAAACAAATTTGCTTAAAGCTGGATGGATTGAAGAAGATATTGATTGGGCCTATAAAGAGACAGTAAAACACAATTATGGCAAGTTCAGACAACCAGGACTTAAAAAAAAGGAAGCTGAAGTGCAGCCAAGATCTGCCAAAACAATTAAGCCTAACGGTGCTAAACCTATTAACGATCCAAAAAAATTAATTTATGTAGCTGTAGTAAGCATCTTATTAATCGGCGGCCTTTTATTTGTTTTGAGGGGAGCATCCACTGGTAAAGCTATTGAATTAAGTAAGTTAGTCGGCGGTGTTGAAGGAGGCCAAAGTGGAAAAGTTGAATATACCATAGAATGTACTCCCCCCCATATTTTAACACCTGACGGGGACGGATGCTGTCTTGACGAAGATAATAATGCTGTTTGCGATAATCTTGAAGGGAGACAAGCTGGAGCGTTGACTGGAAGTGCTTGTACTGATAATAAGCAATGTCCTCAAGGAGAATACTGTATCAATGATTATTGTACTGCTCTTTCTTCTTTATATCAAGGAACTGGCGATTGTTCTAAACAATGTGAGATCTATGCTATTGAGATGACTACCAGCGATAAAGAGACTTACAACATCAAACCTAAAGGGGGAAGTTATACTTCTGCTGGAGCTTTAGAATGGAAAACGTTGAAGATGCCGATTCATTGTAAAGGCGAACAGCCGATTGTGCCTATAAACATCATCCAGAAGAAAACTGGAGAGATCATTAATGAAAGAGTGATAACTCTTAAGCAGGGAGAGACTAGTAAGATCCTAACTCATCCAAGCATCCCTTCAGTCCAGTTCAGCCTTAAAGCTAATAGAATTTACTATTCTTGTGAAGAATAACTGTTTAGTTCTTTATCAACCCACCCAAAAATTTTCACTACAGGGGGGGGGTCACGATATTTTAAATACAACAAAATTATTTTTTTAGAAAATAAAACTTAAAAAGGTGATTTTAAATGAAAAGTAGATTTTTTGTGTTGTTATCAATGACCTTAGTAATCTCCTTATTTTTAGTTGGATGTACAACAAGTATAGATAAAGAAGGTAATTTGATTGGTGAAGCTTGGAAAATGACTAAAGCTAAAACTCCAGAAATAAATAGATGTAATATCGGTGATATATGCGAAGATATTTATGGATTAAAAGATAAAGCAGAAGATACTAAACAAACATTTGGAGAACTTGATGGAAGAATTGAAGATTTAAAGCTTGAAGTAAAACTATTAAAAGAAATGATTCAAGACCTTCATCCGAACGCATTTAAAACACTT
Source organism: Nanobdellota archaeon (assembly GCA_018812765.1). Taxonomy (GTDB): domain Archaea; phylum Nanobdellota; class Nanobdellia; order Woesearchaeales; family GW2011-AR9; genus JAHJDB01. The sequence continues at coordinate 40 of JAHJDB010000050.1, read as the reverse complement.
GAAAAGTAAATTTTTATTTTATAATAATTTTATTTTCTTT
>JAHJDB010000049.1 GCA_018812765.1 Nanobdellota archaeon | reverse complement strand
ATCACCAAGAGGATACTGATAAGATGGCTTGCGACTCCACCTATCGATGGACCTAACCCGATAGCCGGCAGAGAAAGACTTACGACCAAAAGCAGGATTATTAATAGTGATGGCCTTCGAAGATGTTTAACTATGGATTCATCCAAAACGCTCTCGGTCTTCTTTGAAAATTGTTTTAAGATAGAGAAGAGAAGAAAATGCCCCAGAATACCCAGCAGGATGGCCCCTAACAAAATAGCTAAAGATACCTCCAATCCTTCCAAATTCTTTAAAAAACCATTCATGTTCATAAATAACCCCCCTTTATCTTTTATCCATTATTCTACCAAAAGCCTCTTCAAAAATCAACAACTTTTTGGAGCGGGACTCTTCGCATCAAAATTTATCGACCTGTGTAAACAGAATTCACCAGGCACGGAGGCTGTCATTCCCGCTTTCGCTGGAATGACAGAAAAGTAATTTTGATGCGAAGAGCCCTGGAACTTATCACTTGACTCACCCCTTTCTATAAGCTATAATGCAAAGTCAGTGGAAGAAAAAAACAAATGAGGGAACTTTAGGGCACCTTTTACAAGGTTGTCCTAAGATCAAAATTCCTAATCATTTAGGCCAAGGAAGCTTATAGAGAGGATCTTTTATATGGAACTTGATCTTACCAGTCTGAAGAAGGCGATAGCCTCCCTTAAGAAAGCTCTGAATGTGGCGACATCAAAAAAGATGGACGCGCTGGGGGAAGACGAGCAGGAAGTCATCAAGGCTGGTGTGATTCAGAATTTCGAGTTTACTTATGAGCTGTGCTGGAAGTTCATTCAGCGCTGGATCAGAAAAAACCGAGCTCCGGAAGATGCCGACTACCCTCGCACAAGAAAAGAACTGTTTCGAATGGCCGCTCGTGATACACTCATTGAGGATCCTCTACCATGGTTTGAGTACGGTGATGCCCGCAACATGACAGCCCACACCTATGACGAGGACAAGGCACAAGTTGTGTATGAAGTCGCAATCCGATTTGTCAGCGATGCCCAGTATCTGCTCGGGCGTTTGGAGACTATGAATGATTAACCTGAAACCAAAGTATCTCGAAGAGGTAAAGCGTATCCTGATCGAACATGCGACGGACTGCGAAGTTCGCGCTTTCGGTTCACGCATAAACGGACAGGCCATAAAACACTCTGATCTTGACCTTGTCCTTGTGGGAAAAGGGAAGTTGGACTGGCGCCTTGTTGAAAAAATCAAGGATGCCTTCGCTGACTCGAACCTGCCTTTTATGGTGGACATTATTGACTGGGCTGCCACAAAGGAGAATTTCCGCCGCATCATCAGGGAGGAATATGTGGTGGTCCAGAAGGGTAAGCAGGTACAAAATCATCCCTGGAAAAAACATGTGGGAGGCGCTGGAGGAGAATAGCTATGACAGTAGTCCAGCCCACTGCTTGCGGAGCTAATTTGTTATCTCTCTACAGAATTACCCTAAAATCAAAAGTCCTATCATTAGACAGATGTTAATCTTTTTAACTTTTGTTTCTTTCTTCCCCTACATATCCTTCAACGATCGGCTGAGGTTATTTTATGGACCAGATTACCAATCCCCACGATAAGTTTTTCAAAGAAGTTTTTACGCGCCGGGACACTGCCAGGGAATTTCTCCTGAATTATTTGCCTGATGATGTTGTTAGGTTGCTTGATCTGGATTCCCTGAAATATACTAAGGATTCATTTATAGACAAGCATCTGGCAGAGTATTTTTCTGATTTACTTCTCAAGGTCTCTCTCAGGGACGGTTCAAAGGGGTATGTGTATATCCTTTTTGAGCACAAAAGTCATCCTGAGACCTTAGCCGCTTTTCATCTTCTTAGGTACATGGTGAAGATTTGGGAGATGTGGGTTAAGAAGGGAGAGAAGCCTGGATTTCCGGTGATCATTCCGTTAGTATTGTATCACGGAGAGGAGAACTGGCGATCAGGGTTAAATTTCAAAGACCTTTTTGACTCTCCTCTTGATATGCTTCCCTTTATCCCCGATTTTCAGTATGTGCTTTGGGATGCTTCTAAGTACAATGATGAAGATATTAAGGGTGAGGTCATATTACAGGCAGCCTTGCTCATTTTGAAGTACCTATTCAGAAAAGACTTACGGAATCGGTTTCCTGAAATACTGAGGCTTTTGAGAGACATTTCCAAAAAGCGAACTGGCTTGGAATACATAGAGACCATTTTGAAATACATCGTCAATGCTGCCCCTACGGATAATATTAACGATGAAGACCTCAGGGCAGCCGTAGATGAAGCATTAACAGGTAAAGGAGGTGAGATCATGCCCACCATAGCTGATTTATGGATAGAGCAAGGGATGCAGCAGGGAATGCAGCAGGGATTATTGGAAGAAGGTAGGGAGATGATATTGGAGGCATTGGATGAGCGGTTTAATGAAGTTCCATCTTTCATTTTCAATGCTGTGAATCAAACAAAGGACAGAGATGTCTTGAAGTTCCTCCTGCGGCGCGCAGTTCGATGTACTTCGTTGGAAGAGTT
>JAHJDB010000006.1 GCA_018812765.1 Nanobdellota archaeon | reverse complement strand
TTAAAAAGCAGGTAGGTGATCACCCAAAATAAGGGGTGGGGAAAATTAACCGGCCATTTTTTTGGCTCATTAAACTGGGGAATTTTCACCGGTCAAAACTGGGGAAAATTAAACCGGTACTGACATTTTCTTAACTTATCGGCTTAATTATCAATAATAATAACATCTTTCCGATCATTTTGCAAGAAAAAAATAAGGGGAATGTTACACCAAAGTAGAAATGTCCTATTCTTACCAAAGTAGAAATGTCCTATTTTGTATTAACTACGAAGGATCTTTTTTGATATTTAGATGGGTTTATTTTAAATCTCCTCCAGGGGTGATCCAATGGAGGAATATATATCTTTCTTATCTTTAAATACTCTTTTTCTTCTTTTGGTTTTAATGGTTTTTTCTCTATCTTTTTGTATTTAAGCGGAAGGCTATTATAAGTGATATGGAACAGTTCCGTCAACTCTTTCTTCTACCATTACAGCCTTTATTCCGGTATTAGGGGAAGTTTCTTTAATCTGATAGAGCTGGTTGTTGTAGGAAAGAGTCCAATCGTTCCTTAAAACCCTTTTTGTCTTTATGGAGAGCATGCTGTCAAGGTTTATTCCTTTGGGTATTTCTCTATGAAGATTAACCTCTTTTATTGGAACTATGCTGAACCTTTGATTGTAGATGGGAAGATAACTTTCAAGGAATCTATTTGCTTCTTCCCTGGTGCTAACACTAACTAATCTCATCTCCTTTACTACCCTGTCCTGAAAGGTCTTAAATAGCCTCTCTATCCTTCCTTTGGCCTGGGGAGAGTTGGCATGGATTACTTCCACTTCTAATTCATCTAACGCCCTTTCAAACTGGCTCAAGGGTGTTGTTTGTCCTTTTAGTTCCTCTTCAATAGTAAGCTTCCCTGTTGATTTGTAGGTAGTGTGTTTGTCCACATACAGGCTTTGAGGAATGCCGTAGTGCTCTATGTAGCCCTTAAAACTATCCATAGCGGGATAGTGCCTTCGTAAGTATAGAAACGAGCATAAGCAGTGCTTGTGGCGTCATCTATGTAGGCCATAAGAACCAACTTAGGCCCTCTGCCTTCCAGCCAATCATGATGGGAACCATCCATTTGGATCATCTGGCCAGGACAAGCCTTTCTCTCTCGCCAGCGTCGGTGTTCTCTTCTTTTGCGAGCCTTCTTCCATTCACCTTCTTCTATGAGCCAATTACGCAAGGTTTCATCACTTAGCTTGATCTTATCTATTTCAAAGAGCTTCTCTGTTGCCAGGGTTGGGCCAAAGCCCTGATATTTTTCTTTGTAGCGCTTTATTGCTTTATCTTTTATCTTCTTGGGGATTGCTCTACTTGATGGTCTTGCTCGCAACTTATGTATTATGCCTGGATCACCTTCTGCTCTGACCCTTTTTATCATTCTTCTTATCTGTCTGGCTGTTAACTGTAAAATATCTGCTGCTTTGGCCTGTTTTAGCCTTTTATCCAGTACCTTGTGGATCAGATGCAACCGCTTTAGTTCTCTTTGACTCATCATGATAATGCCCTTTCCTTCCATAATCTCCTCCTGTTTTTGAGAAGATTATAGCATCCTTAAAACCGGACATTTTCATTTTGGCCAAATAGGACATTTTCATTTTGGTATTACAGAAAAAAATAAGGGGAATCAAGGAAATTTTTGGCATAGTTTCATCTTCGGATAACACTTCTTGGCGGGCTCGATTTTGTAAGTGGCAACTATAATTCACCTTGGAGACTGCTTCGACTAAAAAGTGTTACCCTGAACCGGTCATTTTTGAACCCTGCCAAATTTTTAATCTATGTCATTTGGAAAAACCTCTTTATATTCTCTCTTAAGGGCTTTCGCTACTTTTAACCTCAATGTTTTTTGAGTCTTCTCCCCTTCTTCCATAGGACAGGGCATGAGTCCCCTTCCTTTATCGCTTCCTCTATTAGAAGGTGAAAATACAGGGACAGTATACCTATTTATCTTTCTTTCTGAAGCTAAATTCATAAAAATTCGTATACTGTCCCTGTGCTCCCTTTATTTCCTTGGTATTCCCCTGTATTCCTTGTCCCTGTATTCCTGTATTCCAAATGATCATATGAGAATTTTCATTCTTCAAACTTTTCCTTCTAAAAAATCACTTGCATTCAATATCTTGATTTTATTGTAACTGCTCAAAGTCAATAAATGTCTGTCTCCTGAAACAATACACCACCTATCAGGTCAGATGACTACCACCCCGAGCGAAGCGAGTGTCTGATTGTATCAAGCATTACCACAAATTACACATTCTAAAATACGGTAACACTTTACTCATCTGAAGTGTAGGCAAGGAGAAGTAGGGAAATAGGGGAAAAAGGGAGAGATTTTTACCACGAATAAACGCGAATAATACGCTAATAATA
>JAHJDB010000048.1 GCA_018812765.1 Nanobdellota archaeon | reverse complement strand
TAATTTTTATTATTTATATTACTTTACTTTTATAAAAAAGGAGTTTACATTAAAAACCGTCTTACGACTGTTCAAATCAACAAAATTTTATAAATACACCCTTATTCTAACTGTCAATGGACACCGATAACTTAGTTGCCAAGCTTCACCCCTTAGAAAGAGCGGTGTTGCCTATACTTAAAGAAGAGACAGAACTATCGGCAATTTCTAAAAAAGCTAAATTACAAGAGATTGAGGTTATGCGTGCCTTACAATGGTTAGAGAACAAAAAAATTCTTAGTATCAGCATCGAAAAGAAAAAGATAGTCTCTTTGGACAAAAACGGCTTGATCTATAAAAAAGAAGGATTGCCTGAAAAAGAATTTTTAGCGGCTCTTTCTGAAGAATATAAGGGCCTGAACGTACTTACTAAAAAATCAAGACTATCCCGGGAAGAAGTTAACGCCTGTCTTGGACTGCTCAGAAAAAAAGTTGCAATTGACATTAAGCCGGGAGAAATCCTTCAGGTTAAGATAACTGAACAAGGCCAGAAACTTCTTCAACAAGATTCTTTAGAAGAACAATTTCTAAAGAAAGAATTTCCTCTTGATTTAGACGCTATTAAAGATATTGACAAATACTCTTTTGATGAATTGAAAAAGAGGAAAGACATCTTAAAAGTTGAAGAACTTAAACTAACTACTGTTAAGCTTACTGAACTAGGAATTCAGCTTGCTTCTTTAGACTTAGGTGGGGAAGTTGTTAATCGTCTTACTCCTGGAATGTTGAAACAAGGCACTTGGAAAGACAAACAATTCCGGGCTTATGATGTGGAGATTAATGTTCCCAAGATTGATGGTGGAAGAAGACATCCTTACAATGAAGCATTAAACATTATCAGAAAAGCTTTCTTAGAAATGGGCTTTCAAGAGATGGCTGGCCCTTGGGTTGAAACAGCTTTCTGGGGCATGGATTCGATGTGGATTGCTCAAGATCATCCCATGAGAGAAGCCCAAGACACATTTTATCTTGATAAAGATGGAGATTTGCCAGATAAAGAATTTGTCAACAAAGTTAAGGCTGCTCATGAAAATGGATATAATACTGGTTCTACTGGTCATACTAAAAAATGGGACCCGGAATTAGCCAAAAAACTGATTTTAAGACAGCATAGTACTGCAACTACTTTCAGATACTTCTACGAAAAGAAACTAAACTGTGATTGTAAATATTTTTACATCGCTGATAATTTCAGAAACGAGGCCACCGATGCAACCCATCTCCCTGAATTTGGACAAGCTGAAGGTTTTATCATGGGAGATAATCTCACCTTGGCAGATTTGATGGGTTTTATCAAAGAGTTCTATGCCAAATTAGGGATAACTAAAATTAGATTTAAACCTACTTTTAATCCCTATACAGAACCAAGCATGGAAGCCCATTATTATAATGAAAAGATGGGTAAATGGTATGCTTTAATCAACTCAGGAATTTTTAGACCAGAAGCATTGGCCCCTTATGGAATTAAAAAATCTGTGATTGCTTGGGGCATGGGCTCATCAAGAATTGCAGCAATTTTAACTGGCAAAAACAAACTGAAAGATCTCTTTGGCCCAGAAGTAGATTTTGAATGGATTAAAAAACATCAGAGGGTAAAAACAATCTAAGATGGTAATTGTAGACACCAGTTTCAAAAGAATTCAAGAACTAATCAAAGAAAAGATCTCTATTGAAGAGCTTGGACAGGTTTTATCTGACCTGGGTATGGAACTTGATAATGTTGAAGGAGACGAGATCAAAATAGAGATAACTGCTGAAAGAATTGACCTCATCACTCCCGAAGGTTTAGCAAGAGCCGTTAATTGTTATAAAGGATTTACAAAAAAGTATGAAGAGGTAAAATTAAGCACAGAGAAAAATAATTACGTTCATAAAGTAGATTCATCGGTTAAAGAGTATAGGCCTTACACTAGATCTTTTGTAGTTAAAGGATTAACTTTTGTCGATGAAAACATCAAATCATTGATGTGGATTCAAGAAAAAATACATGACACTTACGGTAGAAAAAGAAAAAAAGTAGCGATAGGAGTGTACAACCTCAACAAGGTTAATTTTCCGATAACTTATACTGTGAAAAAACCCGAGGAGATTAAGTTTGTCCCTTTGGGAATGAACACGATTATGAATGGAAGAGAAATTTTACAAAAACATCCTACCGGGAAGAATTATGCGAGCTTATTAGAAGGATTTGAATATTATCCTCTTCAGATTGATGCTAAAGGACAAGTTCTATCTTTACCACCGATAATAAACTCTGATAATTTAGGGAAGATAGATAATCAAACAAAAGATATATTTGTAGAATGTACTGGTCCGGATGAAGATTCTTTAGATAATGTCCTGAATATTCTTGCTACAATGTTCTATGATTGGGGTGGAAAAATCTTCTCCGTCAAGATTGAATCTGAAAACGGGGTTTTTGTTTGCCCTTCTTTAAAAACCAGGGATGAGACTATTAACATAAAAACAATCAAGAACCTTATTGGTCTTGATCTAAAACCAAACGAAGTTGTTGAACTTCTCCAGAAGATGGAATACTCTGTTTTAAAGACAGAAGGAGAAAAGATAACTGTAAAAATCCCTTCTATAAGAACTGATATCTGGCATGAAGTAGATATAGCTGATGATGTAGCTAGGGGATATGGATATAACAACATTGTTCCTACGCTGCCTAATGTATCAACTATTGGAAACATGCTTCCTTTAAACATTTTGATAGAAGATATCTGCAACTTCTTAATCGGCTTTAATTTAATAGAATTAAAAACTTTCGCTCTAACTAATCATCAAGACCAATTTGAAAAAATGAATCTTGTTGTCGAAGAATATGTCTCTCTAGGAAAGAATACTCAAGATCAAAACTTAAATATGGTTAGAAAATGGCTTCTGCCAGAATTAATAAAAGCCCTTGTTGCTAATAGAAACAAAGAATATCCTCAGAACGTTTTTGAGATTGGAACTGTAATTATTCCTGATAATAAAAAAGATGTAAGAGCAAGGAATGTTGATAAGCTTACTTGTTTAGTCTGTGAAGACAAGACAGACTTCACAAAAATAAAACAGGTCCTTGACTCGATAATGAGTTTCCTGGATTTAGAATATGAAATTAAAGAAACTGAACATAATTCTTTTATTCCTGGAAGGGTTGGAAGGGTTCTAATCCAAGGAAAAGAAAGCGGCATTGTTGGAGAAATAAGTCCAGAAGTATTAGAAAAATGGGACTTAAAGATGCCTCTGGCGGGATTAGAGTTAGACCTTTCTAAGATTTTAAAGCTACTTACATTAAAAAAATGACCACCATAAAACAGATTGCAGAATTTTTGAATAAGGAACTGAACATTAACAACATTGAAGATAGTTCTTGTAATGGTCTCCAGGTAGAAAACGAAGGAGAGATTACTAAGATCGGTTTTGCAGTAGATGCTTGTCAGGAAACGTTTGAAAAAGCTTTCAAAGCAAAATGTAACCTGTTAGTTGTTCATCACGGCTTGATCTGGGACAGCTTAAAACACCTCAAAGGCAGCACTTACCATAACATCAAATATTTAATTACAAATAATCTTGCCCTTTATGCTTCTCATCTTCCTCTAGATCTTCATGAAAAATATGGTAACAACGTACAATTAGCTAATTTACTTCAACTTAAGGATTTAAGAGCTTTTGGTTTTTATCATGATAAAGCCATAGGTTTCTCTGGGAGCACCGATACTACTTTAGAGAAAATTAAAAAAAAGTTACAGAATCAGGGAATGAAAACTCTCTCTTTAGATTTCGGGCCTAAAGAAATTAAGAAGGTTGCTATCATCTCGGGAGGAGGAGCAAAAGAAGTTTATCAAGCTGTAGCTATTGGTGCAGACCTTTACATCACTGGAGAACCGTTACATTTTGTTCATCATTTTGCTAAAGAAAACAATATCAACGTTATTTTTAGTGGTCATTATGAAACAGAAGTATGGGGAGTTAAAGCGTTAATGCCTTTGCTTCAAGAAAAATTTAAAGTTAAAGTAGAATTTATCGATGTTCCAACAATAGTTTAAGAAAGATATTTGATAAAAATGATTTTTAAAAAGTTAAAGATTAATCGGAAAATTAAATAAGAAAAAAATAAAAGAACATTTCAATAAAAAATCATTCCTGTTTTTCTTCTTCAGAAACTTCTTTTTTCTCCGCTGTTTTTTTATCTTTCTTTACAGCCTTTTTTTCTTGAAGAGGTTTCTCTTTCTTAGCTTTCTGCTTCTTAGGTCTTTCTTTTCGTTCTTTACTTTTCCTTTCCCAGACAGTTAGTCCTAATTTCTCGAAAGCTTTCTTAACAGTCTCATGAAAACCGTTTCCAACATCAAGAGTTTCAACAAGCGGTTCAAGATGTTTGACGTTAACTTTTTTCCTTCTAACATTTCCGTCAACAACAACATAGACATTATCTACTTGCTCAACCACAACACATCTATTTCCGGAATCTCTTCCTGCGATTTTAACGCAGACCCTTCCTACTTCAAATAAACTCATTGTGACTCACCTCTTGCTTTAACTTTTAAAAGAGCTCGAGTACATGCTGAACATAATGTTCCACCATATTTTCTTTCCGGCCTTTTAGCAGTTTTTGGCATGTTTGCCATCTTTGAAGGTAATTCTCTGGGCACTCCTGCCAATTGCTTTTTACAATTTCCGCAAAGAGCTTTGCTTGGCTTCCTTGAACGATAATGTACTGTATTTCTTCCACCAGGAGTTTTAACGAAAATTTTCCTTAATCTTCCTGATTTGAACATTCCTCTAGGCATTTTTTTATCCTCCTAATAAGCAAACTCAGAATTAATTTTCTGATCCGAGTCGCCTCATTGATCTATCCGCTAGGGATATAAGTGTTCAGAATGATGACTATTTATAAATATTGTGCTTAAAATGACCTTAATTTTAATAAAAACAATTTAATGAAAATAATTTAATGAAAAAAACTTAAAAAAATAAATAAATTACTTGAAATCTAACCGCCGCAAGAAGCGATGTTAGCGCTTCCAGAAGTGCTCCAGCCAAATCCTGGAGAAGGTGAATCTCCTTCCAGCTGTGTGTCACATTCTGCTGGTTTTTCGTTAAAAGATGCACAGATTGCATTCAGAATACTGACCGAATCTCTGCTGGTAGAAACAGTTTCTCCGTTGAGGACTAAAGTAGGAGAACCACCGATACCATACTTCTGATTATCTTCCTTATGGATGTTGAAAGCTGGGAATTTTCCGCTCATCCATAAAGATTGATCTTCTAAGTTTTTAGTGACCTCAAACTCCAAGTCTGTTTCTTCTTTACAGGATTCTAACTTTTTTAAATCAATTCCCACTTCAGTTAAACAGCCTTCTCCATCTCCTTTACCAAGGAAACATTGGAGATAGTCTAAATATTTTCCATTCTGTTCTGTCTCGATACAATACTGGTTCAGCTGTTCTTTAACTTCAATTTCCCCATGCATGACATAATAAACAAACTTAACTTCAAAGTCTATTTTATCTTTCAATAGCTTAGCCACAGGAAGGATTCCTTTCTCCATCTGGGTCCCGTAAGGGCAATGGCTCATAACAAATAATTCTACTGTAGGCTTATCTGATTTAACTACCTCGGGAGTAGCAGGCTGATTCTGAACGGAAGGACTAGAAACTTCTTCATTCATGTCAAAACCTTGCGGGAAAAGCATTTTTCCGTCCTTGGTTACATAACTGTCAATATTTTGTCCAGAAAGGCTTAATTTAACATTATACAAGTCGCCGTCATCTTCTATTGTATTCAATGTAGCTACAGCTTGCCCTTGCAAAAGATTATTGTTGATATAATTTAAAGCCTTAGAAGCAGCTTCTTCTTTTGATAACAAGGCATTTTCCCCATCATCTGCTCCCTTGACATTAGTTCCTCCAACCAAAATATAGATTATCATTGCAACTATAAGCAATAAAGTTGAAACTTTCCACAGATTAAGCTTCCCTTTTCTTTTAGAAGAAGGTTTGCTCTGTTCCACCTGGTGGTTATGGTGCTCTTTATGAACCTGCTCTTTGTAGACTGGTGTCTCTTTCTCGACTTCAGTCTTAAAATGTTCTTTTTGTTCTTTCTGTTCTTTTACTGGTTCTGTATTTTCATTAGAAGCATCTTCTTTAAGATGTTCTTCAGGTTTATTTTCAAAATAGGTCATTTTATTTACCCCCTTCTTTTATATGTTAAATTAATATTTCTTTGATTAATATATCTTCAACGCTTTTCTCATTACCATACTAAACACTATTGAAAAGATAATGTAAATTCCCAACCATCCTGGCTGCCAATTAAATAAAGGCACTGTGAAATTAGGACCTAATGGTTTAAGTTTATTATAATTAATTTGAATTTTTTCAATATCTGAATGTTGATATAAAGAGATTGGCTCTGCATACTCTAATTTTTTAGTGATTAAAACCTTCTTAGTCTGTTCAGTTTCCCCTACTTTTACAACCAAGAAATGTTCGCCTTCCTGGCCCTTTAACTTCCAAGTGACTGGTCCTTCTATTTTCTGTTTTACTTCGCTTAAAAGATTAGTTCCCTCATCAACAACTAGTTCTGCTTCTCCCCCCACATTATCTCCAAAAAAAGCAGTAACGCTATAACTTTCTTCAGGATAGATCGGTTCAAAAGCCAAATGACCTGACATCCATCCAAAGATTAAGATTATCGGCAGCATCGTTATCAAGGTTGCTTTAAAAGAATGCTTCATATAATCCATGTTCAAGCTCATCGCTTCCTTCTGTACTTTCATCATCTCTGCAGGATTATCTTTCAAGGTCTTCATTTTCACTTGATATTCCTTCTGCTGATCTTTCAACCTTTTCATCTCTTCTTGATTAGTAAAGAATTTATAAACTAAAGTAATCAGCAGAGAGATGACAAAACCTACAATTAAGATGGTAATAAAAGGACTCATTTCCAGCAAAGGTTTAAGTACTGGATTTAATACTGGATCTAAAAAGGCCATTTTATAGTCTTTTACTGCAATTATATATAAAAGTTATGGAATGTCCCGGAATTCTTCTACTTAATTAAAACAGAACCTAAAAATTTATAAATCAGCCTTTTAAAAAAAGCTAAGATGATAAACTTAAACGAATACAAAGGAAGATTTATTCCTAACTATCTTGCTAAAACAGAAGTCCAAAGACATATTCTAGAAGAAAATGTTGCTATCATTTCCAGACAAACCTATCTAAAAGAAGATTTAAAAGTTGACGTAACAGAAGATTCAGGCATAACTTTCCTTAATGGTAATCCCTCCAATGATTTAGAAGATACCCTTACTAAAGAAGATAAAGCCTATTCTCTTCCTAATTCAGAACAGATTTTCAGATCTGCTCCAATCATCTTTTCACACCAAGGTAAAGATAGGACTTTATTAGCCCCTCTTGTTGTTCAGCCCTTCACCCAAAGAGTGATTGAATCTGGAGCAATCAATACTTACCTTTCTTACAGGATTACTCTTGGTTGTGATGAATACATCCTTACCCGAGTTTCAAGAGTTTCTTCTAGTTAATTCTAGTTAAAATTAATGTTATAGTTTTACGACAAAAAGATCACAAAAAAGATTAAAGAATTTCCTAAAAAGATATCATCACAATTATTCCATAAACTTTCGCATCGCCGGATGCATGTCCATCATGTGCTGTTTAGCAATCTCTTCATAGAGCTTATAAACAATCATTACTGCCAATAATATTCCAGTTCCATTAGACAAAGCACCGGTCAAATCTGCAAGAGCGGCTAGAAGACCTACAGACGCTCCCCCCACAATAGTTAACGGCCAAATATACCTAGATAAGATTTTTTCCAAAACCCTCTCATCCTTTCTAAAACCAGGCATCTGTAACCCAGACGATAAGATCTGTTTAGCTTGGCTTTTCGCATCCATGTTAGCTGTCTGCATCCAAAAAATGCTAAACAAAACCGAACCTAACATAAAAACTGAAACATAAACAACTGCACTTCCTAATTGAGACCAGGTAAAACTTCCTTTGATGATGCTTTCCACCAGATCCGGAGAACTTAACCAATAGACTAATCCTGAAGCTGGAGTATTCCCGTTAAAAGTTCCAAATAAAGGTAAACCCCATTTTTCAAATAAGCGAGCAAACAATTGAACGTTAGCCATCAAAGCTGCTACTAAGATTACTGGAATGTTTGAAGTGTAAAAGAAATTCAAAGGCCATCTTATTCCTTGACCTCTTACTCTCCCAAAAGATAAAGGAATTTCAACTTTCATAGACTGAGCATAAACACAAACTGCAAAAACCAACACTGTAGAAACTAAACCAGCTAACATTAATCCGGCCGTAGTTACGTCGCCAATAGCTAAAGACTGGAACAATGCTGGTAAGGCTCCAGAAGCAATATCTGGATTAGTGGGTGAAGGCAAAAAGTTAAACGCTCTGATAAAAATCTGTTGAGCGACCCCTCCTGCAATGAATAAACTAATTCCTGAACCGAAACCCCATTTAGAGATAACTTCATCCATAAACATGATTAAAATTCCACCCAACACTAACTGAAAGATTAATAATGCTTCCAACTGCGCATATAAAGGAGTTCCTACTAAAGAAGCTGAAGGTGCTAAGCCGCCCATCAAAACATAAACTCCACCTTCAAAAATGATAAACACAATTGCTAAAATCTTTTGTAATCCTTGAAAACGCTGTCTTCCTTCAGTAGTCTGCAAATCCATCTTCAAAATTCCAGTACCTGCTAACAACTGCAAAACGATGGATGAGGTAACTAAAGGACCAATTCCTAAAGAGATGATGCTTCCAAAAGAAGCACCTAAAATGATTGATAAGAATTCAAACTGTTGTAACGCGTTTTCTCCTAACCCAAACAAAGGGACGAACCCTAAGATAAAAAATAATATCAGAACAACTAAGGTCCATTTTAACTTCTCTTTAAAAGGTAGTCTTTTCTGTTTAGGGCCCCTTACTTCAGGAAGATTGGAAATAATTTTATCCAGTAAAGACATTTTTCATACTTCTCGCGAAATTTATTATTATTCAGTAGATTGTCCAGAGACTTCTCCACCGGCAGCTTTAATTTTTTCAGCTGCTTTTACGCTACATGAAAGAACAGTTATTTTCAACTTTAAATTAGTTTTGCCTGTACCAAGCAGCTTGTTGTAACCCAGCTCCTTCAAATCAACTAAATAATACTCACCTTCTTTTGTAACTTTACCAGCTTCTACTAGCTTGCTAATATTATCAATATGAAAGTAGCTTAAATTCAAAGCTTTAACTGTGATTGTATTCTTTGAGGTAAATCCTTTGCTTCCTAAAGAGTTAACAAAAGTGAATCTTTTATGGCCAGCTCTTTTCCCAGAACCAGCTCTACCTCTTCCTCCTCTGGAACCGGCACCTCTTCTTTTCTTACGGTGACCACCCCCGTGGGTAGTATGAGCCCGATACTTAGTTACTTTTTTTCTTCTGTGTACAACCATCTTTAAAGCATCCTCATGATTAAATCATTAATTTTTTCTCCCCTATAACCTAACCCTCCACCTACTTTGAAAGCCATTTTGATACCTTTTCTACCAAAACCTTTCTGTGGTGGATTTAATCTAAAATACTTTTTATATTTTTTACCTTTAAATTCTAATGATTTGTAAGCATATCTATCTTTTGAATCTTTTTCCCGAGACAACAACTCTTCTCCTCTCCCCTCGACAAGCTTTTTGAAAGTTTCTTCGTCAATTTCTCCCCAAGTTACATAATCTTTCACTTTAAGGATCATTCCTTTATTTAAAGGATTATTTTCTAAAACAACACACTGATTTTTTCTTGACAAATTCAGGGACTTTAATGTATCTTTAAGCTGATGAGTCATATCTACGGTCCCTCTGACTAGAACCACAGCAAATTTTCCCTGTTTTTTAACTTTTTCTTCTACCATATTATCTAAGCTTCCTTTTCCTTAAGATTCTTCATTTTACCTTCAACCACAGCTAATTTAGTAATATCGCTAGGTTGTACTTTCACTTCTGAAAGTTTTTTCAAAGCATCTATCAAAGCAGTTACTAAGTTCAGTTTGGTTTTTGTCTGCCCATAAGCTTTACTCCAGATGTCTTTGATTCCTGCTAAAGCTAAAATCTTAGCGCATTCCTTTTCAATACATAGTCCTTTACCTCTTGGTGCAGGCTTAAGCACTATCCTTACTGAACCACACTTACCTTCTACTGCAAAAGGGATTGAATTTGGCTGAGAAGAGTCTGATTCCCAACTTCCGCTTCCCCTTCTGACTCTGATTAGATTAAGACGAGCTTTCTTTTTTGATTTATCTCTTGCTGGAACAGTCTCTTTACTGCTTCCAAGACCAACTCCCACATAACCATCCTTATTACCTACTACGGCACAAGTAGTGAATTTAATTTTATTGCCTTCCCTGGTTTTTTTCTGAGTCTGTCTGAATATTCTTCTTTGTCCACCACCAAATTTACCTTTAGCCTGACCAATCAATAAAAGGTCTTCTTCTAGATTAGGTAAAAGGGTATCAACTATTTCTGATTCAAGTATTGTGTATCCCTTATCAAAAATATCATCTATTTCTGTTAGTTCTCCAGACTTGACTAATTTCCCTAGCTCAGTCTTAGGAACCCATATTACTTCTGGCTTAGGAAGAGATTCCGTTTTACGGTTTGATCTTTCGTCCCGCCTAGGCGCTTTTTTTGTTTTTTTTGATTCGACCATTTTTTTATTGATTGTTAATTTTTTCTTTTACCTCATCAAATACTTTCTCGATCTTCTCTGGTTCAGTCTTATTTTTTAAATATTTTGTAAATCTTTCTTCGTATGCGCTTTTTTCTTTTTTCAATAATTCTGCATACTCTTTAACATGTGCTCCTCTGATTCTCTCCTCGCCGGGAAATATTTCATCATTGCCATGAGGTATCTCAACACCAGCATCAACAACTCCTTTCAGGAAAGCGAACAGTTTTCCTTTGTGTAATGGAGATTTAAGGCCTGTGTCAAAAATCATTTCTGAATGCCCTTTCTTTAAAGCTTCTTTACCAAAAAGCAACCCAGTCAAGTAAACAGCAGAAGTATTTTTAAGAGAATAATTCCATCCTAGTTTTTTTAAGGCGGAAGAATCCACTCCCAACAAAACTTTATCTCCAGCTGTAGTGAACTGAACAACTTGTGCAATAACTTTCTGGTTGGTCAACCGAACAACTAACCTTTCTTTTCTAGGTAAAAGTAATTTTAATCTTTTGGAATAAACAGTCTTCTGTTCTCTTTTCCTCCTATACGGAACGGTTTTAGGTTTTCTGGTTGCCATTTTTTATATTTGTTATTTTATTTTCTTATTTTGTTTGTTTTTCTGTTTCTACTTTTGTTGAAGGTGATTTTGCTTGGATTAAGTTTTGTTCTTTCAGATAAAGCTTAATGTGCCTCTTATTTCTGAAAAATCCTCCCTTGCTTCGTAAATATAACTTTCTATAATCTTTCTTTGTTATTAATTCATTCTCCTTCAGATTTCTCAAAAAGGTTCTTTGGACTCTTACTTTTGCTGCCCATTTAGCTTTCTTATCTACAACGGAAAATTTTGAACCGCTTTTGGAACCAGAATTTTTCCTTCTTCCTTTCCTTTTCTGCTCAGCATTCTTTCTTGCGCCTGCTTTTGAAGCTAAGTTCTTGTCGCTTTTGGTTATTTTACCTACTGCAATCAATCCTCTAAAATCCGCTCTAGTGATTGCTTTCTTAATATCTTCCAAAGCATCAGTTGAAAATTTCACCTTATATGGTGAAGTTTTCATGATTTTTGCGACAACTTGTTTTTTATTTCTCATTTTCTGTTCTCGATAATTTTGATTTTCTTTTGGTTATTTTTATTTATCTTTTGGTTATTTTTATTTAGTTTATCTCTGATTGTTTTCCCTTACTGTCTTTTAGTCATGGTTTTTTCAATCATTTCTTTTTGCTCTTCTTTCTCGCTCTTAGCCCCTTCGCCACTATCAGCTTTTTCTGCTTCTTTAGCTTTGGCTTTCTCTTCTTCGTCTTTCTTCTTCTTTTCTTCAGCTTTTTTCTTCTTTTCTTCTTCTTTTTTGGTTAGCTCAATTTGTCTTTTCTTTCTTGATTCTGTCCTTTTTTCAAAAGACTTCTGAATCTCTTCTACCTGAGCATTAACATCCTTAACATTTAAGACAGTGATCTTCTTACTTTTAGCTAATTTCAACAACTCTAACTTCTTTTTCTGGCCTACAGTCGATCCTATCAAAGCTCCCTGCTTTCCAGCATCTAAAGCTTCAAGACCCTTACTATTATGCACAACTACCATCTCTAATCCAGACTTATGTAATCCCTTTATCTCTTTCGGCATCCCATAACCAGGAGAAGGCATAGCTTGTCTTCCTTTGTGCATCTGTCTTACCTTGGAATGCTTTCCTCGAGGAAATCTCCATCTGCTCTTAACCCGAGCTGAAAATTTAGACTCTTTAACTAGGAAGTCAGGTCTTTTTTTTCTCATTTTCTCTTTCAATTTTAATGAATCCTTGTCTACCATTTTTATCATTAGATTCTTTTTCCAGCTTTGTCAGTGATATAACATCCGTCCTGGAATATCCTTCTATCTCTATTAGTTATTCTACACAAGCTCTCAATTTGAGCAGCGGCTTGTCCTGCCAATTCTTTATTTGGACTAGTAACAACAATCTCAGTACCGTTTATTTTTACAATTACTCCTTCCATTAACTTAACTTTTCTGGGAACTGATTCTCCAAGGAAATTTTTTATCGTTAGTTCACTTCCTGAAACACTTACGTTCATCGGAAAATGTCCAGAACAAATCTTTAATTTATATTCAAAAGGTTCTTCAACCCCTTTGACCATGTTCTTTACATGCGATTCGAAAGTTCCAATAACTGTTTTTTCTCTTTTAGTAGCCTGTTTAACAACTAAGACTATCTTACTACCTTCGACTAATACAAAAACTTTTGGATGAAGAAAACCTCTGTTTATTTCTCCTTTTGGACCTTTAACTTTAAGCAAACTGCCTTCTACTTGAGCAGTGACTCCTTTTTTAAGTTCAATTTCCAAACGAATATCTTCTTTCATCTTGATTATCAAAATTTACTTAATAACAGTAAGCTAACAATTTTCCCCCGGTACCTTTTTCTTTAGCTAAGGAATGTGTTAAAACTCCTTGAGGAGTGGAAACAAGTATCAATCCAAAATCTCTTGCTGGTAAATATCTTTTTTCCCACTTTTCAAAATTGTTCTTCTTAGTGGAAAACCTCGGCTTGATTACACCGCATTTATTGATGTTTCCTAGTAGGTTAACTTTCAATATTCCACCTTTTCCATCTTCAACTTCCTCGAATGAACCGATATAATTATGATCATTCATGATAGTAAGTATTTTTTTAATCATCTTGGAGGCCGGCTTGATAAGTACTTCTTTCTTTCCTACCCTTTCTGCATTGACTATCTTGGTCAAAGCTGCTGCCAAAGGATCGTTTAACATTTTTCTTTATTCCTCCATTTAATTGTATTTTTTAAACCCGATTTCAGGAGCCATCTCTCTAAAACACTGCCTACACAAATGTAAGCTATATTTGTTAATGTGGCCTCTCATTCTGCCGCAATTTTTACATTTCCTTAAGGCAATTCCACAGGAACGTTCTTTAGGCTGGTTAAACTTAATGAATTTCGCCTTTTTGATAGGCTTCTTGTCCAGCTGAGTGAACATCTTTTTATGATCGCTAGTTGTCATTGTATTTATTCAACCTCATAACCTAATTTTTGAACGAATGATATTGCTTCTTCTTTGCTAATCTTATGTGTTTTACCGACACTTTTTGATTTATTTTTTCTTCTTTTTACCCTAAATCCTGGCCTTTCTAAAGAAACTGCAACTTCAAGACCAATTATTTTCAGATCAGGATCATATTCAAGCCCTTCAATATCAATGTACTCAGGAATTCCAAATGAAAAATTACCGTTTTCGTCAAAGTTGCTTTCTTTAAGCTTATTTTCCTTAGCTGCCATTAATCTTTTTAACAATTGTTCACAATTATTTCGAACAGTAACTTTACAACCGATAGCCAAACCAGGTCTTAAACCCCAGCCAGGAATTCTTTTTTGGGTAATGGTCTTAACTGGTTTTACTGGAGAAAGTTTCTGTAATAACTTCAAACCTTTCTTCAATAGGTCTTCGTTTTTCCCCGCTCCTATATTTAATGAAAGCTTCTCAAACCTGATTTCCTTCATCTTGTTCTCTTCCATTACTTTACTTTCTTTCTTCATTTTTTCAACCATTAATTCTCAATCTTGATTTCAGCTTTATCTTTACCTACAACAAAAAGATAATCTTTGGCAGTATCTACTTCCTGACCTTCTTCAGAATAGGTTGCTTCTCTTCCTTTAATTTCTTTCAATATGCCTGAATGGCCTGCGTGTTTGCCTTTAGTTAAAAATACTGTTACTCCTTCTTTTAAAAACAAGATTTTCTTTACTTCCATTTTCGGAAGACTCAATACAAACGTATCTCCTATCTTTGCTTTTTCAGTGCTGATTATATTCTTTCCGTCATGCAAATTAAACTGAGTCTTGCCGCCCTTCAAAACAACTTTTCCAACAACTTTACTTAATTTAGTGTTGCTTTCTTCTGAATCTAATTTCTTTAAAACTAATCTTCCTTTTTTATTGACTAACACTCTATAATTATCTTTTAGTGCTGGAATTGATAGCACATCAAATAAACCAACGATATAACGGTGATCCTTCCTTCTTTTACCATCGACTAAGACTTCTTTATTGTTAAGCAGCTTTTTTGTTTCT
The DNA here is from genome assembly GCA_018812765.1 of Nanobdellota archaeon. GTDB lineage: Archaea > Nanobdellota > Nanobdellia > Woesearchaeales > GW2011-AR9 > JAHJDB01. The sequence goes on along the minus strand of JAHJDB010000048.1, from coordinate 19,819 downwards.
CCCATGGTAGTAGTTAGTTTTAACTGATCACGTAAAACTACTCCCAAAGGTAAACCCATCTCTAAAGAATGTGCACCTGGTTTAGGTCTGGTGATGAAAGTATTACTCATCCTGTTAATTACCCACGTTCTTGGCGAGGCGATTCTTTTCAAGTGATTTTTCATTTTTTATTATCCTCTGAGTTTGATTTTTCCTTTTTAGTTTCAGATTTTGATTCTTTTGATTCTTCTTTTTTTACTTCTTCCTTTACTTCTGTTTTAGATTCTTTCTTTCCTTTTTTGTTGATCTTCCTTCTCTTATCAGTAGTATCTAAGACGACAATCATAAGATTTGAAGGATTGAATCCAGCAGGAACCTTAGACCCATCTTTCTTGATATGATCTAATCCAGTAACAAAAACTCTCTCTCTTTTCAGGTTAACTCTTTCGACTTTCCCTTCTTTGCCTTTAAACTTACCTCTCAAAACCTTCACTTTGTCTCCAGTTTTTACTTGTAAATTTCTCAAGCCGTGTTTTTGTCTCAGATCTTTGGATAAATGTACATGCGCCAACTTCTGTCGGACGTGTAAAGGAGCATTGTATCTATATTTGCGCTGCCTTCTTGGTTGGACGCTTTTGTTCCATCCTGTTGAAAATCCTGTTTTTACCATTTTCTGATTATTTTGATTTTTTAATTTTAATTTTTTATTTATGATCATACCGTCATATTTGCTACTTTAGCAACTGCTGGCCATCTCTCTGCAACTTCTTTAGCGATTGGACCTTTAAAGATGGTTCCCTTAGGGTTGCCTTTATCATCTTTCAATACTATGGCAGCATTATCTTCAAATTTTATTCTGGTGCCATCAGGTCTTCGGTATTCTTTTTTTTGTCTGACAATGATTGCTGGAACGACAGTTTTTCTCATTTCTAGCTTACCTTTCTTTACTGAAGCTAATACGAAATCTCCAACTCCTGCAGCAGGGATTCTTCCTCTTACAGTCTTATGGCCTTTTACTGAAATAATCTTTAAGACCTTAGCTCCACTATTATCACAAGCGATTACATAAGCTTGTGATGGTAAGCTCTTGACTATTCTTGCCTTTACTGCTTTCATTTTTATTCTTCGCTCCCTTTAGCTTCTTCTTTATTCTTAATCTCTTTCTTCTTTCTAGCAGGCATCTTAGCTTCCTTTTCAGAAGTTTCTTCAAATCCTTCTAAGATTTGGATTATTACGTGATTCTTAGTCTTACTTAAGGGTCTAGTTCTTGCAACAAGAACTCTTTGACCGACCTGAGCATCGATACAAGGTGGGTTGTGAACTCTTAATCGGCTTCTTCTGATTTCGTAACGCTCATATTTTGGAATGAAAAAAGGTCTAAACCATTCAATTGTAGCTGACTTATTGGTGTCTTTCTTCACAACTTTACCTTTAAGCAGCTCCTTTTTTACTGGAAGAGTGCCTGTAAAAGGACATTTTTTATCATGATACTGACTATCAAAAGCCCGCTTTGGTGCAGGTACGCCCAATATTTCTTTTCTTACTTGCATTTTTTTTAACCTTTCAACCGGTCTTCCGGTCTTTTCATGATTTCCTTTCCCAGGATTATTTCTCCCGTTCCAAGGATTTTGAATGTGATCGTATTTTTCAACAAAATAACTTCTCGGTTATCTTGTTTAAGCACTTTGATTGTGCTTTTGGTTTCGTCAATAATTTTTCCTTTGATCCCTTGAAGATTAGAGTTTGTTGCTTCCACAACTTCAATCTCTTCTCCTATCAGTTCATGAGGGAAAAATTTTCTCATTACCATTCTTTCCTACTTCACCAAAATCATCATGATTTTGATAATTTTTACTCCACTTCAACCGTCTCTTCTGGAAAACCAAGTTCTGCCAAAGCTGCTTTGGCTCTTAGTTTATGATCACCCTGAAGCTCAATATATCCGCTTTTTGACGTTCCGCCACAAGCAAATTTATTTTTCAGCTTTTTGGTTATCTCGTCAATGTTTGCTTCCTTTTTGATGCCAGTTATAATAGTGTACTTCTTCCCAAACTTTCTCTTTTCAATCTTGACCATTATTTTTTGCTGTTCTCGAGCAATAGTCTCACAGACACAAAGGTCTTTTGGAAGTCCGCATTGGTTACATACATCAATCATGGTTTTACTTAATCGGCACCTCTCTCTTTAAGGATGGTGTTTACCCTTGCTACATTTTTTTTAATTTGTCGCAACTTTCCTGAACTTTGAGCAGCAGTTCCAGAAGCCACTTGAACATTTAATTTTAATAGTTCCTTTTTAAATTCTTTCAATCTTTCGTTCAATTCTGGTTCAGATAAAGCCCGGAGGTCTTTAGTTACTTTCATTCTTTCTTGACCTCTTCAGCAATTTCATCTATTTTTTCTTCAGCATCATTTTCCTTTTCATTAACTTCTAAATTATTTTCTTCCCTTGATTCTTCTGAAGATGATTCTTTTTCTTCTTTAGCTCCATCTTTAGCTTCTTTAATTTCCTTAGTTTCTTCTTTAACTTCTTTAGCTTCTTTAGATTCCTTAGCTTCCTTAGCTTCCTTAGTTTCTTCTTTAGCTTCCTTAGCTTCTTTAATTTCCTTAGCTTCTTCTTTAGCTCCTTTAACTTTCTTTTTTGTAGATTTTTTTACTGGGGACTTTCTTTTTGCAGGTTTTTTCTTTTCCTGCTTTTTCTCTTTTTTATTTTCTGATTCGCTTTCCTTGATTTCTTCAATCAATTGTTGAGGTTCTTCCAAGATAATTACACTATCTGGCAGCACAATATCGGAAGGCATTATTGATACCTTTATTCCAATGATCCCACTTTTTAATAAAGCGGCTTTTTTGGACTTCCTTACTCCTACTACAGCTATATCGCCGCACTTTTTCAGATAACCCATATAAAATCTCCAACTTTTAGCTCTAGCTCCAGGGATTTTACCAGAGATGATTATTTCAACTCCCTTTGCTCCAGCAACCATCACGCTTTCCAACATCTTGTGTCCGATACCTTTAAATCTTGCCGAACCGAACCTTTCAAGAGAGGAAACTATTTTTTCAGCTACTACATCAGCATCAAGAAAAATATTTTTCACTTCGTTAATCTCGATTTGTGGATTCTCTAATTTAAACTTATTTTTTAGAGTTTTAGTTAAAGATCTAATATTAGACCCTTTTGAACCTACAATCAAACTAGGCCTGCTAGTGTTAATAATTATTTTTTCTCCTAAGGGGATTTTCTTAAGAGTAATACTTGATACACCTACATTACCCAGAGTTTTTTCTACATACTTCTTGATGTAATATTCTTTTGTTTTCTGGGCTATGAATTCTCGCTCAATCATTCTTAGTTCACCTTTCTATCCCTTAAGGACCCTTCTTGTTTCAATTGATGGTATAATTTTTCAACCTTTTCTGAATCTTCTTTTTGCTTTTCTTTCCTATTAAGCTCAGCTGCTTTTTCTTGAGCCTTAGCCAGCAACTCTTCTGAAGATAATTCTTTAACCGGTACTTTTATTGTAGCTTTTACTTCTTTTTTTACTTCTTCTTTCTTTACTTCCAGCTTAGTTTCTTTAGTTTCAGGTTTGCTCTCTTTTTTTAATTCTTCTTTAGATTCTTTCTTAAGATGATTTTCAGTTACTTTTTTCTCTTCGACTTTCTTAGTTTCAACTTTCTTGGCTTCAACATTTTTCTCTTTTACTGTTTCCTTTACTTCTTCTGTTGCTGCTTCTTTCACTGCTTCTTTCTTCTTACCTTTCTTGCTCTCTTCTTTAACTCCTCTTCTTTCACTAACTTCAACTTCTAAACTGGTTCTTTTTGTACCTCGGTGGTGTCTTCCCCCCGTAAAAGGAATTGAACCTTTGTTAGCAAGTAATTTAGTGATCTTCAGCTGAGAAGTGTTCATTCCCTTAAATTGAGCATTTGCTTCTACAGATTCAATTACTTTCAACAGTTCTTTTGCTGCTTTTTTAGGGAATCTTCCCGCAGCCATACCTACCTTGTGACCTACATTTCTGTAAAATTTCTTGAACGGAACTGGTCTTTTAAGGTCGATTACTTCAGCAAGATACTGCTTAGCATAAGACGTATTTTTATATCTCAAAGCATCACAAAGTTCAATACAATGTTTTGTTGAAATAGACAAACTCAAAGCTTTAGCTACAGCAAAGTTTTTTTGTTCAGTCTTATTAGTTGCAGTTTTCATTTTTATGTTTATCTTGCTGATATAGCTTTACTTGATCTTGTAGCTCCAACTCCCGCGGAACTGTGGGTAACACTTTTTCTGGTGTGTGAAAATTCTCCCAAATAATGACCCAGCATAGATGCCTCAATCGATAAAATCATAAACTCTTTACCGTTGTAAACCCTCAAGGTCACTCCCAACATTTTTGGAACGATAATCATGTTTCTACAATGAGTTTTAATGTTTTTTTCTCCTGCTTCAATTCTTTTCATCAAAGCTTTTTGATTTTCAGTATAGCCCCTCTTTAATGATCTTCTGGCTCTTGAAGGAACTAGCTCTGCAAATTCCTTAAGGTCTAATTCTTTGATCTCTTCTTCAGTTTTTCCCAACCATTTGAATTCTTTTGCCATTTTATTTGTTTAATTTCTTAATTTTAATATTTTATTTTATCCTTTTCTACCGGTTCTTCTTGGAGCGATCTTTCCGACCTTTCTTCCAGGTGGTGCATTTCTTGGAGACTGTGTAGGTCTTCCTTTGATGTGTGAACATTTACCTCCAAAAGGATGATCTACTGCGTTCATTGAGATTCCGCAAACTTTTGGATATAACTTGTTTCTTACTTTCATTTTCTTGAATCTTGTTCCAGCTTTCAAGAAAGGTTTTTCAGTCTTTCCTGCTCCACTTAAGATTCCGATGGCGGCTCTGCAGTCTGGCAGGAATAATTTTTCTTTCTTTGAAGGTAACTTTACTCTTACAGCTGTTTCTGTCTTTGCGACAATCTTTGCAAATACTCCTGCTGACCTTACTAATTTACCGCCGTCTGCTGGACGCAATTCAATATTATGTATTAAGGTTCCTTCTGGAATATCTCTTAATTTTAAGACACTTCCCGATTTTAGTTCAGAACCATTATTGTTTGATTCATTACCTACTGAAACTTCATCCCCTACCTTTATTCCTTCAGGAGCAAAAGCAAGACCTTTGTCTCCAGTTAAAAATAATACTTCCATCAAAGGACTGCTATGACCGGCACAATGAACTAAATCTGTAACCGTACCGGAAGTCTCTAAAGAATAGTGTTTTACTTCTCCTTTAAAGCGAAAGCTAGGTGATCTATAAGTGCCACTGCCTCTTCCTCTCCTTTGTTGGATGATTCGTTTACCCATTTTCTAGTCTCTGCCTTCTTTTGTTCTATCTAAATTAATCCTAAGTCTGCACTTACATCTGAAGCCAAACTTTCTGGACTTAATTTCACATAAGCTTTCTTAACGCCTGTGAATGAATTCTGAAGATTAACTTTTACTACTTTCACTTTGAATAATTCTTCGACAGCTCTCTTGACATCTTCTCTTGTAGCTCTGGGATGGATTGAAAAGACTAATTTGTTATCAAATTCCACCATCCTGATACACTTTTCAGTAGATAAAGGAATTTTCAAGATCTGATAAGGATCGAAAGCTTCTTCTACTCTCTTCTTTTCTACTTTCTCCATTTCTTTAGTTTTTAGTACAGTTTCCTTTGCTTTTTTTGCTTCAGCCATTTTTTATAATCATACGAATAATTTTTCTTTGCCGACTGCTTCTACAGCTTTTTGGGTCCATAATGCTGCTCTTCCAGGCACAGCTCCAGGTGCAAGCAGTTCTGCATTTAAGGATTTAACTTCCACCACATCTACGCCGGGAACATTTTTTGCTGATTTAAGTAACGGACATTCGCCGCTAACAACGACTAAGATACCTTTTTTTCTTCGGTATTTTCTTCCTCTTAGTTTTCCTAGACCAGCCCTTATTTTCTTGACTAAAGACCTTTCTAATTCTTCTCCAAAACCAAGATCAGTTAAGACTTTCTCAACATCTTTTGTTTTGTTCAAGTCTTCTAAGGATGAATCTAATAAAAAAGGATATTCAATAGGAATTTTGTGTCCTCTCTCTTCAACAATAGATTTAACTAAAGTAGCTGCCATTGCTGAACGGATTGCTTTTTTATTTTCTTTTATGTTCAACTTTTTCTCTAGGTTTTTCTCTGCTTTAGGTGGATGAGCTCTTCTTCCTCCTCTTGTTTGAGGTGAAAATGCTCCTGCCCAGTTAAACCTTGTACCTCTTCTAGAAAAGATTTTTCTGTTAACTCTACTGATTCCAAAACCGTAACAACCCCTATATTTTCTTCTTCTTTTACTTAACTTTGTTGAATGCCTCATACCAGCTAACGGATCTGTACCATATCTTTGTCTTGCTGCACTCTGTAAAGCATGAACCGCTCTTTTAATCAAGTCTGGCCGGTATTCTTCTAAAAACTGGCTTGGTAATTCTACTTCTGCCGATTTTTTCTTTTGCCTGTCGAATACTTGTGCTTTCATTTTTTTCATTTCCTCAATGAGATATATGATATCTGAAATCCTTCCTTGACCATCTTTTTATTCGGTCGTAGAGATTTTGTCAATAAAATTGCTCTTTTCTTAGGTCCTACTACAGAACCTTTAATTAATAGATAAGAATTATTTACCAAACCATATCTGTTTTTACCTTGCTTAGGTGTAACTTCTTTGCCGTCCTGTCCAATCTTTAGGATCTGTTTATTATATTCCGTCCTTAAATGATAACCCATCTTTCCTGGTTGAGCAACAGAAAATTCTACTCTCTTAGGCGTCCACGAACCCAAAGTAGCAATCCCTCTCTTTGTTTTCTCAGCCTTATGTTGTCTTATTGGGACGCCATATCTTTTTACTGTTCCTTGAAAACCTTTTCCCTTAGAAATTCCCTTGATATCAACAGAAACGCCATTCTCAAAAACATTATCAATTTTTATTTCCTTGCCTAAAACATCTTTTGCATAAACCAGCTTATCTTCTTTCTTTCCACCTAAGGCGATTTCAAGAAGTTTTGGTTTTTTTACTCCAGTGCTTGTTTTTGGACTGGAATATATTAATAGTCTTAGATCGTCAAATTCTTTCACATCATCAACTTTTTTAGCTACTTTTTTAGGCAGCTGGACTACTTTTGCTAAATCTTTAGATAATTTCTCAGCAAGAACAGAAGCAACTTTTTTTGTACCAAATAAATATTTTTTGTAGAAGCAGATTCCCATAACACTCATCGGTGGGCAATCAATGATTGTAGAAGCCAGCACAATCTTTTCTCCTTTTGTCAAAGATTTAGGTCTGCTGTCTTGAACCACTAGATGAGTCATGCCTGCTTTATATCCAATAAAGCCTAAAGGCTTAACTGATTTTTCTTCAGCCCAAGACCTTACTCTTGCTACAGATTGCTTAGCTCGCTTTCTAGGCCAATACTGTAAACTTCCCCGTCTTGGATGGCGTGATCTTGGCATATCTTAATATCTCCTGATTTTGTATCCGAAAAAAGTTTTATCAATTTTCAGGATTTATCCTTGTTTAACTTTCGTTTAAATCGCCTATTATTCAGCTTCCATCAAAAGAATTAACCTCGATGGTCACCTTTTCAGGCCTTCTTGACAAAATTCATTTGCCCAGTTATCTGAACAGTATAAATTCAGTCGATTTTGTTAAGTTACCATCCAGGATTAAGGGTTATTTATAAAGGTTTCTAAAAAGCCAGGATTTATTCTCTTTTTCTGAAAGTAGTTTTCCGCTTACTTTTTAGGTATCTAGCAGTTTAACCCCAACTCCCTATAATCTTTACCGTCTTGATCTCTACGACTATACCCTCTGGTGATTTTAGTTACTTTTTTCCAGGAAAGTTTATAAATCAGCCCTAAACCATAAAGCTTATGTCTTATTATTGTTTAAATAACTTTAAAGAAGAGAACCTCAGCAAGATAGAAGAATTAGCATCTGGCTTAAAAGTTGAAACTGCGAGAGAAGATGAAAGAGGAAACTCTTGGACCTGTCACCCTTATCCCGATGAAGAGAAGACTATCTTTATCTCTTACAACAGGTTTGAGATCCACGGCTACCCGGTCTTGGTCCAGACTTTTCCAGCTGAAATAGACCATACTGATCCAATCTTCAGACCAATATTGAAAAGATTGATCAAAATCTGCGAACCAACCAATATATGTGACGGAGCTTGCAAAGAGTATAACTTAAACTTATTCAAGTAGTTTTTCAAATAACATTTAATCTTTTTTTCTCAATAATATTTATATAAAAACACCATTCTGCAGTATTTATGTATTATTTTACTAATCTTATCGGTACCTTTATCTTGGATAATAAGTTAAAAGTAATCGATTCTCTCTCCTTCAAAAATGTTGAAGAATATTCTCAACGAGAAAATAAAGAAAAACAACTGATTAAGAAACACCAAGCTGGATCTTTGCCTGAAAATAAACTTCCTCAGGTGTTGTCTTTGTTTAAGAATCAAAAATACTATTCAGAATTCTTTCTTAAAAATTTACAGCTCACCAAACAATCAATAAAAGAATCCGTTAACGAAGATAATCTGATTATTCAAACCATCGCCAACATCAACGAACTTGACCGAATTAGCAACACATTAGTGAAAAGATTGAGAGAATGGTACTCTCTTTATTTTCCGGAGTTAGCTGAATCCGTCCAAAGCCATGAGAAATTTGTAGAACTCGTTTCTACAAAAACAAGATCCCAGCTCTTAAAAGATCTCCATCTTGAAGTAGCCATGGGAGCAGATTTAGCTGATGAACACTTAGAAGAGATGCACTTATTAGCAAAAGAAGTCAGCAGCCTTTACGAATTAAGAAATAAGCATGAAGATTACCTTAAAAAAATAATGGAAAAATATTGCCCTAATCTTAATGAGCTTGCCGGTACTACCATCGGAGCTAAATTAATTGAATTAGGAGGCTCCTTAAAACATTTAGCTATGCTTCCTGCTTCCACCATCCAGCTTCTGGGAGCAGAGAAAGCTCTCTTCAGACATATCAAAACTGGTTCAAAATCTCCAAAATATGGAGTAATCATTAATCACCCTTTGATTCAAGACGCTAAAAAAGACGAAAAAGGTAAAGCTTCCAGAATGCTTGCTGATAAATTGTCCTTATGCGCCCGATTAGATTTTTTTAAGGGGGAATTCAAGGCTAAAGAATATAGAAAAGAATTAGAGGAAAAACTCAGATGAAAGACAGTTTTGAAGAATTATATTTAGCTCTAAAGATTGACAGGAACAAATCTGAATGGTCTAAAGAAAGAACCTTACAAGAAAGAGCAAAACATTTAGAAACAGAAGTGAAAGAGGTTTTGGAAGCCATCGAAAAGAAAGATCTTCAAAATCTTCATGAAGAATTGGGAGATGTCTTATGGGGTCTGCTGGCAGTTATGATCATAGCTGAGGAAGAGAATAATTTTGAAATTAAAAATATCATCAATAACACTTTGACTAAACTAAAGAGAAGAAAACCGTGGATTTTTAATGGAGAAGAAGTGAACAGTGAAGAAGAATTAAATAAATGGAAAAAAGTTAAGGAACAGGGAAAAAATGAAAGAAATTGAAGTCAAGATCTTGGACATCGATGTTCCTGAATTAATCCGAAAACTTCAGGAGTTGGGAGCTGAAAAAGTTTTTGAAGGAGAAATTACAGCTGTCTTTTTTGATTTCCCTAGCGACCAATTAGAAAAAGAAGGAAAAAGTCTCCGAGTAAGAAAGCTAGGAGAAAAAGTAGAATTATGCTTAAAAGGAAAAAAAGAAAAATCACGATTTAAAGTACGTGAAGAGCTTGAAGTCACTACTAATAATTTTGAAGATACTCTGGCCATATTTGAAAAATTGAGGTTTAAAAAAAGATTTGAAGGCCGTAAACGAAGAGAATCATATCAACTAAACAAAATCAAAATTGAAATTGATACCTATCCTGGAATTCCAACTTTTTTTGAAGTAGAAGCTCCTTCAGAAGAAGAAGTTGTTGAAACTGTCAAAAAACTTGGGTTCACAGAAGAACAGATGAGCAACATTTCCGTAAAAGAATTGTTCCGAATCTACAACAAAAAATACGAATAAAAAATGAGTAAAATAAAACCAGACAAGATCTTTGAAATTTACCATGATGGTAAAAGGATTTATACTAAAAGTATCCTTCCTGGAAAAAAACATTTTGAAGAAAGAACTGTAAAAGACAATAACCAAGAATACCGGGAGTTTGATCCGCGAAGAAGTAAATTAGCTGCTACAATCATAAAAGGCTGCACTAATGCTGGTATCAGAAAAGGAGATGTGGTCCTTTATTTAGGTATCTCTCACGGTTATACGTCTTCTTTTATTTCAGACATGGTCGGGAAAGAAGGATTAATTTTTGGGGTCGATCCCGCACCAAGAGTAGTCAGAGACCTTACTTTTATTTCAAAACTTAGAAATAACATTATCCCCATCTTAGCTGATGCTAATCATCCTGAACAATATCTTCACAGAGTCAGCCAAGCAGACATAGTATATCAAGATATTGCCCAAAGAAATCAAGCTGAAATTTTCATCAAAAACTGTAATTTATTCCTTAAACCTGGTGGTTATGGCCTTTTAGCAGTAAAAGCTAGGAGCATAGACGTCAAAAGAAAACCAAAACAAATCTTTGAAGAAATCAGAAAAATATTAGAAAAAGAATTCACTGTTATTGACTACCGGATTTTAGAACCTTTTGAAAAGGATCATTGCATGATTATCATTAAGAAAAAATCAATGTCATAAATATGCGAAAAATCGTCTCACCTCGCACTAAAATGCGAGGCTTGAACAAAGACGATTTCTTGACCCCGCATATTGTGACATAAATAACCAGAGCCATTCATCCATGCACTAAAGTGTATGGCTTTCTGATTATTTAATGTGAAAATGAAAATTTTAACTCAAAATTGTAATGGTTTCTCTCGAAACGGAAAAAAGAGGTTTGAGATTATTGCTGAAACCATCAGAACTAAAAATTATGATGCTGTTCTTTTGCAAGAAGTTTTTTTTTGTAATCATCAAAAAACATTTGAAAACATTCCCAAAAGTTCTTTTGAAGATTCACCTCAATTCCGGAGCAGCTATGAAAAAGGTTTTCTGTTCTTGAAAGGAGGCTTAGTCACCCTTACAAAAAAAGAACCAACTTCATTAAAATTTTACAAATATGATTCTCAAGGTAATTTTTTCAACCTTCAGAATCTTTTTCTAGGAAAAGGATTCTTAGAGACCATTGTAGAAGACCTAGTTATCTTAAACACCCATACTCTTTGTACTCAGAATTACGAAGAGATTCTTTACAAACCTTTGAGAGAGCAGATCGACCAGCTTTTGGAACATGTTCGTCATAGAAAAAATCAGGGGAGAACTGTCCTTTTGGGAGGGGATTTTAATTTCAGTAAAAATTCTGGCCTGTACCGATGGTTAAAGGAAGAGTTAGAGGACTTGACGGAAAATATTAAGGATTTAAAACACGTTCCTTATAGTCAAGGTGATTTTATCTTTGCTACAACCCTTGTTGATACTCCTTCTAATCATAACTCTTTTTATGTAACTCATGGACTTAGATATCCCAGCGACCATTTAGGAATTTGTGGTCAGGTGGATTTTTCTAAGGGTCGGCTTCATAAACCATAACCCTAAAAATCCTAAAATCACCTTTCCCCTCGTTCGCTACACTCATTTCACAGCAAGCAACAAGGTATTAGACCCAGCAAGTAATAAAAGCTAAAGAACTTTTATAAACAATAAAATAATTCTTGGTGATATGAATATTTCCAAAGAGGCTGCTTACCTTTATCTTTACTCTAAAAAATTAACCAAAATAAATAAGGAGATGAAACGGTTAAGCCATAAAGCTGAGAAGCATGCCACAAAACATTCCAAAACTTCTAACGAAAGAAAAAAAGAAAAACACCTCAAAAGACATCGCCAGGCAACAGAAGACATCAAAAGTCTTATGAAAAAGCACAACCTCTTATTGAATAGAATAAGACATCACGTAGTTAATTTTCATGATGCTTTAAGAAAACAGCACCATTTATAATTTTAAAAATTTCTATTTTTAAACTTACTTTAAGAATCTAGAATTATTAAAATTAATCACTTTTTCTTGATTTCTTCTAATTTGATTATTTGTACCGGACAGACTTCTGCAGCTTCTTCATTGCAGGTTTTTGCTTCCAAAGTACTGATGTTTAATTCCCAATGGTCATCAACTAACTTAGAATCCTTTAATTGAGCAAATCCTTCTTCATCCATCTTCCAAAAATCAGGACAGACTGCAGCACAAGCTCCACAGCTAATACAGTCATTCTTGTAATGCTTAATTTTTATATTTACCATTTTTTCAGTTAGAATCAGCTTTGATTATAAAAAGTTTACTGATTAGAATTGAATTTGTCTGGTTTATCTTACCAAAAAGCTTATATAAATAAAATAATTACATATCTCCAATGAAAAAGAGCCTGAAATTATTCCTAATCATTTTAATGGCATTCTCCTTATTCTTAGTTTCCTGTTCACCAAGCCCCTCAGCAGGAGAAAAACCTTCTGATACACTTGTAGCCTTACAAGCAGTTAAAACCGGAACACAAGGAGTGGAAATGTCTTTGCTTCCGGATTCGCCACCCGCCGTAAGTTATGACCAGAACGAGCTTCTGGCTTTAGTAGAAGTAAAAAATAAAGGCAGCCACAATCTACAAGCCCAGGACTGTTTTGTCCAAATTACTGGGTTTGATCCTAATATCATCTTGGGTGGATTCAACAGCCCTAGATCTTGTGCAGAAAATGTTGGTGTTTTAGAAGGAAAAAGTGTCTACAATACCGATGGCAGTTCTAATATCCTTGAATTTACTTCTTCTGTCAATCTTCCCTTAGGCTTGACTGATTACAATCCTACTTTAAATTTTTTAACTTGTTATAATTATCACACTCTAGCTAGCCCCTCAGTCTGTGTTGATCCTTTATTTTATCAAGTTACTTCTGAACAGAAGACTTGTAAACCAATGGATGTTCTTACTCCTGGAGGCCAAGGCGGACCGGTTGGAATCACTTACGTTGGTGTTGATATGATCGGAGATAAAGCAATATTTGAGATAAATGTCCGAAATCAAGGAATAGGGCGGGTTTTAAGCCCTTATGCTAATATTCAAAATTGTGGACAAGCATCATTAGAGTATACGGATCTTGATCGTTTAGCTTATAATGTGGAAATGTCTAGTGGTGGAAAGATTAGCTGCCGACCTAACGATGGTTTTGTAAGGTTAACTAGCGGACAAGGAAAAATAATTTGTACTTTTAGCATTTCTGGAGTGTCTGCTTTCGAAACCCCTTTATTGATAAATTTAGATTATTCTTATGTCCAATCACAAAAGAAATCTGTCCGAATCATCCAGACCCCCCAGTAAACTTTAAATACTATTCTCAATTAATCTTATTATAATAACCTAAAAGAGGTCCCGATGATGAAAAAAGCAATATTAATTCCAATCTTAGTCTTAAGCTTACTGCTGCTTACTTCTTGTGGTGAAAGTCAACAACCAACCGCTAAAGGAGCATTTATTGGCGGAGACAAAGGAGTAGTAGCTGAATTTGAAGCTTTTGGTGTTGAAGAAGAAAGTGTTTATACTATTTTTGATGAAGAAACATTCCCTTTAGAAGTTACTTTACGTAATAACGGAGAGTACGAAATTAAACAAGGAGAAATTACCGTAAAGCTTCTTGGTCCCTCCCAAGACGAATTTTCTGGCATCGCTTCTTGGCAGTTAAATAATAAAGGGGTGTTAGAAGCAATTTCGGAATTTATTCCTCAAGGAGGAGAAGAAACTGTTTCCTTTGCTTCCGATGCTAAATATAAAAGTAAAGTCAGTGGTGTAAGTGACCGGGAATGGTTTGCTAACGTAGACTACCGTTACAATACTTTCCTGATTATCCCAGAAGTCTGTTTGAAAGAAGATCTTACTGACGAACGAGTTTGTACTGTTCAAGAACCTAAAACCTATTTTGTTTCCGGCGCTCCTGTAACCATAACCGGTGTTGAAGAAGAAACTGCTGGAAAAGGCATTATGGCTTTAAAGATAAAAATTAGTAATGTCGGCAAAGGGAAAGTAACTCTGCCAGGAGGAGAATTTGGAATCAGGAACCAACTTTCTTATACTGTTGACGATCCGGATTGGGAATGTAAGTCTGGCGGTAAGGTTGGCGAAGCAAAGCTTGTTGAAGAAGAAGCAGAGATTATCTGTAAACTAAAAGAACCCTTAGCCAAGGATTCTCTTTCCACAAAACAGATCAAGCTTACTTTTGATTACAAGTATAGAGAAATCGTCCAAGAAAAACTCAGGATGAAACAAAGCTCTAATTAAACTTTTTTTACTCTTTTTTTATCTTATTGCTTTTTATTTTAGTTTTAATTTAATCAAAGATAACATTTTTAAAAAATTTTATTAACGAAAATTTATAAATTAAGCTAAAAACATATTTTTATGATCATTGAAAAGAAAGTCTGGCCCAAATTCTTTCAGAAAATTCTTGATGGTGATAAGAATTTTGAATTGCGTCTAGCTGATTTTGAGTGCAAGGCCAAAGATATTTTAGTTTTAAGAGAATGGGATCCCGAATCAAAACAATATACTGGGAGAGTTCTTGAAAAAAAAGTATCTTATGTCCTGAAAACCAGAGATGTTTCCTTCTGGCCTAAAGAAGATGTTGAAAAATACGGTTATCAAATAATCTCTTTCCGATAATTTACTTTAAAATTAGTGATAATAATTTTTCGAGTTCTCTGGAAAATTAACAATTCCAGAGTTCTTTTATATTCTCAACAAAAGATTTCTTTATTAATCATAACTCTCAGACTAAAAAGATGTACCTGTTTTTTGACACTGAAACAACAGGGCTGCCCAAGAGGTGGAAGGCTCCGTTATCTGATCTAGACAACTGGCCCAGACTTGTTCAGTTAGCCTGGATCTTGTATGATCATTCTGGAAATGAGGTTGAAAGAAGCAACCATATCATTAGACCTGAAGGATTTATCATTCCCAAGGATGTTGAAAAGATTCATGGCATCTCTACAGAAAGAGCCTACTGGGAAGGGGTTCCTTTAAGAAAGGCTTTAGAAAAGTTCTCAACTGCTTTAACAGAATCTAAACAAGTCATTGCTCATAACATCTCCTTTGATGAGAAAATCCTTGGTGCTGAATTTTTACGTGAAGAGATGAAACACACTCTTTTTGATAAACCCAGGATCTGTACCAAAGAAATTTCCACCGAATTTTGCAGGCTTCCCAGTAAAAAAGGGTATAAATGGCCCACTCTTTCTGAACTTCACACCATTCTTTTTGAAGAAGATTTCAAGAATGCCCATAACGCTTTAAATGATGTTGAAGCCTGTGCTAGATGTTTTTTTGAGTTGAAAAAAAGAAATGTTCTTGATAATCTCTAAAGTTCAAGATTTTCCTACCAAAACAACATACGCCAAGAAACTTTCCAACTGAATATATTCATCACTGCCTTCGACCATCCTAAATTCAGTCTCTCCGCATTTGTCAACCAATTCTACTTTTTTTCGATCATCAAAATTCAAGTTCCAGATCTCTTTCTGGATCTGCTTGATGATATCTAACCCTGAAAGACCATAGTCTAACATCAGATTAAGCAGCTTCTTTCTACTTTCCAAGAAATTTCCAGTTGCAGCAACGCTTAATACTTCATTGACTTCTTTTGGCTTTGCTACTGAAGCCATTGAATATACTGCTTCAGGAGTTATTTCTTTACCAATGACTGCACAGCTTTGCATGATATTTTCCAGTCTCCGACAATCCCCATTACAAACATCAAAGAGAGCTTTTTTTACTTCTTCATTTATGGTTAACCCTTCTGTTTCAGCGATTTTCTCAACCATCTCAAAGATATCTTCTTCTGCCAGCGGCTTAAACCTGAATACAGCGCATCTGCTCTGAATCGGATCGATGATTTTCGAAGAATAATTGCAAGAAAGGATAAATCTGCAAGTTTTAGTATAATTTTCCATCGTTCTCCGTAAAGCTTGTTGTGCATCTCTTGTAAGAGCATCACTTTCGTCTAGATAGATTAATTTGAACGGAACATCGCCAATAGACCTCGTCCTGGCAAAGTCCTTTACCTTAACTCTGACTACGTCTATCCCTCTTTCATCTGAAGCATTTAATTCCAAAGTATTCTGTTTCCAGTTCTCCCCAAATAATTGTTTAGCTATAACTAAAGAAAGGGTTGTCTTTCCTACTCCGGCTGGACCAGAAAAAAGCAGATGGGGCATACTTCCAGCTTCAACAAAAGCTTTTATTTTTGCAACTATCTCTTTCTGCCCCTTGATTTCTTGAAAATTACTCGGCCTGTATTTCTCTGTCCAGATAGATGAAGTCATGATTAATTTCAGGATGACAATACTTTATAAGTTTTATCTATCTTCAAACATCAAAATGCCCAGAGAACTAAACTACTTAACCAATCTATGATATTGTTTAAAGATATATCAAAAAAGAATACTAATACTAAAGCTCCTAATAAAGCATAAAATAAGAACCTTAAAAGGTGGGACATGATCTTCCCTAAAGATAAAACCACCAAAACGACAATGATCAACCCAATTATTGAAAATAAATCCATATCATTCTAAAATTAATTTGTTTTAATAATTTATCGGCACTCCGTTACATAAAAAGGCTTTTGAAAAGTCATAAAAGAATTTTTTGTTTGAAAAAAAAATTGAAAACTAATCTAAAAAATAAAAAAAATTAAAGTTTAATTCAACTCTTCTTCTAACTCATTTCTTTAAGTAAATAGTCTGAGTTGGGAAAGGTATGTTTATCTTTGCTTTATTCAAAGCATCATAGATATTTTGGGTAGCTTCTAATTTCTTATCCCAGGATTTGTCCCATTTTTCTACCCAGAATCTAGCTGCAAAGCTTAAAGAAAAATTACCCATCTCTAAAAACTGAACACTTGGGGCCGGTTCCTCCAAGATCCCTTCCATCTTGTTGATTACACTTAAAACCACTTTTCTTACTTTTTCTATATTATTACCATACTCAACCCCAAAATTAACTGTTACCCTTACTTTTGGATTTGGTCTAGTATAATTTAAAACTCTTGAATTGGCCAAATAACCGTTAGGGATATAGACCGCTTCATTATCAAAGGTCAATAACTTTGTGCTCCTTAATCCAATATCATGGATTATACCCACTTCTCCAGACTCTAACTTTACCTTATCACCAACCTTATAGGTCTTGTCTAATAGAAGAGTTACCCCTCCAATAATGTTTTTTAAGGAGTCTTGTAAAGCCATACCTAAGACTAAACCAGCAATACCTGCACCTGCTAAATAAGGAGTAATGTTAATCTCCCAAGTGTGTAAAATCCACATCACGGCAATGACAAAGAAAATTACCCTGATCCCTTTCTGAAACAAAGGCATTAAGACATCATCAACATTTGTCTTTGTTTTCTTGGCAAACGTCATCCCCCAAGCTTCGATGATGATATCAAAAATCCTGATAATAACCAGCACGAAAACTAAAGCCATGATTGAATTAATGATTTTTGTCACGATCTCATTGACTCCTAGATTTAATACTGCTATCTTCAATCCATAAGCAAGTATCAATAAGAATATCGGCTTTTCCGTCCTTTCAAATATTAAATCATCAACGTTAGTCTTAGTTTTTGATGCAATCTTCTTGAAATAATGTACAAATATAAATAAGACTAATTTTGCCAACAAAACAAAGGTAATTAAAATTAATAAAGACAAGATATATTTATTCTCTAAATAATTTGAATAAGGTAATCTTCCCAACAAATTAGTAATCCATTCTTTCATTTTTTGCCCTCTTTCTTCACAGGTTTACCCTCTTTTTTCACCGGAATCTTCCTTTTAACTATGAATACTTTTATTGAGCTTAAGATTATTGTTCCTGTGATTACAACATAAGTTACTTTGGAAATAAATGCGGCGTGATTCAACCCCGCTAATACTGCTGTTTGGGCTATTGCGGCTGCAGCTAACCCTCTAGCAAACACCGCGTTTATTAAATCTTCCCCTCCTGGTTCCATCTTTCTGGTAAGCAGCAACGAAGTCATCCTTGAACCCATGATTGTAAAAGAGATTAGTCCCCCTAATAACAGCGCTTTCCAATCAGACAGATTTATCAATACTCCGATATAAACAAAGAAAAATGTTTTTACAAAAAAGGAAATTTGATGATAAAAATATTGTTCTGAAGGAGTCGTTATAGAAACGCCTAAATCCCCCCTTAATGCTTTTCTCTTTTCAATAGCTCTGGTAGATTTCAACCCCACCAGGATTGAAGAAAGCTGTTTAGAATTTTTTAAGACTAAGCCAAAAAATAAGGCGGCGATTGCTCCGCTGCCTTTCAAAAATTCTGCTAAGACATATACAAAAATCAAATAAGCGATAGCAACCATATAATTATGTTCCTTGAACACTTTCAATACCAAGAAAGCCCAAATTATTCCGGCTACTATTCCGATCAAACCACCAATAGCAAATTGAGAGATTATTTGTACTGCCGTTGCCTGTACTCCAAAAGAACCAAGCTGGATTAGCTTGATTATAGTTAGTGAAAAGACGATACAAAAAACATCTGTTAAAGCAGATTCAAGTGTAAGTAAAGAATATAATCTGGGAGATATTTTAAGTTGTCTAAGGATAGGGATGGAAAATGACGATGAAACTCCCCCTAACAAAAATCCCACTAATAAAGAAGTCAAAAAAGAAAAACCGCCCATCCAAATACCTGCAACATAAAAAATCAAAGTTATTAACAATGATGAAAGAACAAAATTATAAGATGTCAAGACTAAACTATTTGAAAACTCCCGAATTAATGTAGAAAGATGTATGTTGAAAGCTCCGTCAAATATCAAGAACATTAAGGTGAAAGTTGTAAAGACCGGCGCTATTCTACCTAAACTTTCTGCAGAGACATAATTCAAGACGTTTGGTCCAAGGACAAACCCCAAAATAATCAAAAATAAGACGTCAGGAATGCTTAATTTACGAAAAAGCAACTCGGCGAAGAAACCAAAAACTATGATTAAGCTTATTGCTAACAGGGTTAAAGTTATTACATCCATCTTTGCCTCTGTTATAATAAAGAATTTTATGTTTAAATAACTTTCGAATTAATAAAAGAAAATAATAACAATCATAAAAGTGCGGAAAAGCATCCCCCTAAGCTGCAATTAGCAAAACAAGTTCAAGCTCATCAAGACTACCTTGAATATATTGATAGTTCAACAAATCCTGATAATACTTTTGGATGTTCACTCTTCTCCTTCTTCTGTATGGCCAGCAGGAGCAGCATTCTTTGATATTAAGAAAATGTCTCCGATAGAATTAACCAACTGGTGTGGTACAATTACTCCTTTAGCGCTTCCTAAAACTCTGCTTAAAAAAGAGTTTTTTGTAGCTCTAATCTTCCAGCCAGAAACTTTATTTCCTTGGAGGATACAATCTTCGATATCTCCAAAATAGTCGCCTGCGTCAGTGAAAACTTTTAAATCGTACGTCTCTGAAATTTTTTTCATCTTAAGCATAATAATAACCACCTCACAACTAAAATATTTAAATTAATCTTTATTTATATACTTTTCTGTATTCTGAACCCAATATCTTGAACAGCCATTAATATTCAATACCTTACGAAACCCTTAAATAAAACTTTCTAATCAGAACTTTAATTATAATATAATCTTTCCAATAT
>JAHJDB010000047.1 GCA_018812765.1 Nanobdellota archaeon | reverse complement strand
TTTCCTCGTATGAACTATGATAAAGTGTATGATTGTCTTTCATGGGTTAATTATTATAACCATGAAAGGATTCACCAGTCTCTGGGTTATGAAACGCCTGCATATGTTTATTTAAGTGTAAAGTCAATATAGGATAGAACAGAAAAAGAATCAGCCGATATGTTTATGAATGTTGTAGATAAATTATATGGAAAAGTCCATATTAATAAAGAATTCATTAGAAATTGTACAATATTAAGAATTGGTTCTTCTATAGTTGGAGAATCACTTCTAAAAGTGGGAGCTATTCTTGGTCAAAAAGCAGCAAAGGATAAAGAGATTCCTTGGCTGGTAAAGAAAGGAACAAAAGAAATGAAAGCATATTACTTAAAAGCAGTTTTTGATGATGAATCTTCAGTTTACAAAAATAAAAACAAGAATAATGGATATCTTGTACTATCTCGCTATCGGCACTTAAAAGATCTGACCAGAAAACAAGAAAAAGAACTAAAAAGAGTTGAAAGTTTTATGTCAGTTGGCAAATTTCCCACTGGTCATATAAGAAAAACTATCCCCATCAAAAGATCTTTCAAGTTTATAGAAGACAAAGACCTAATTGAAAAGTTGAGAAGACCACCTAAACTTTTACAAGGAGAATCAAAACTCCTAAATGAATTTGAGATAAATCATCGGCTTTTTGGAAGATGCCTTACTAAAACACATAAAGGGAAATATAGTATTTGTTTTGATTTATTTATTAATCAGAAAGATAGCCTCACAAAATTTTATAAATACATTGGTTATTCACTAGTTAGGAAACAAAAAAAATTGATAAGTCTTGTCGGAGGCACAGATGCAAATAAAACTTTACAACACATTAACAAGGAAGAAAGAGATATTTAAGCTGATTAAGTCTCCAGAAGTGGGCATTTACAGTTGCGGGCCAAACAGAATCTTAAATTGAGATTTTGGGCATGCCGTCTACAATTTTGCTCATATCGGAAATTTAAGGGCCTATATCTTTGCAGACATCCTAAAAAGAACTCTCTTATTCAACAATCTTAAAGTTAAACATATTATGAATATCACCGATGTAGGTCATCTTACTTCAGACGCTGATGAGGGTGAAGACAAGATGATCTTAGCTATGAGAAGAGAAGGCAAATCTGCTCAACAGATTGCTGAATTTTATACTAAAGCTTTCAAGAACGATATCAAAAAGTTGAACATTCTTCCTCCTGACATCTGGTGTAAAGCAACTGAACACATTAAAGAACAGATTGCTCTAATCAAAAAACTTGAAGAGAAAGGTTACACTTACAAGATTTCTGAGGGGATCTATTTTGACACTAGCAAACTAAAAGATTATGGCAAATTAGCTCGACTCAAGAAAGAAGATTTACAAGCCGGTAAAAGAGTAGATTTGGGAGGGAAAAAAAGTAAGACTGATTTTGCATTATGGAAATTTTCTCCCAAAGATAAAAAAAGGGAGATGGAATGGAACTCTCTTTGGGGGACAGGATTCCCTGGCTGGCATATCGAATGCTCCGCCATGTCGATGAAATATCTGGGAGAACAGTTTGATATCCATACCGGAGGCATAGACCACATCCCTGTCCATCATACTAACGAGATTGCTCAGTCAGAATCTGCTACCGGAAAAAAGCCCTGGGTTAAGTTTTGGATGCATAATGAGTTCCTGATTTTAGGAAAAGATGAAAAAATGGCTAAATCTGGGAACAATTTTATCACTTTGACAACAGTAGAAGAAAAAGGCTTTCAGGCTTTGGATTACCGGTACTTCTGCTTGGGAGCCATCTACAGAAAACCATTGATGTTTAGCTATGAAGCTTTAGAAGCTGCTAAAGTTGCCAGGAAAAAATTGGTTGAAAAGGTATTAGAACTAAAAAACTCTAAAGAGAAAGAAAACAAAATCTTACAACAAAAATACCTTGAAGAATTTACCTCTTTTATTAATGACGATTTGAACACCCCAAAAGTGTTAGCTTTAGTTTGGGAAGTGCTTAAAGAAGACAAACTAAGTAACTCAGATAGATACAGTTTATTATTGAAATTTGATGAAGTTTTAGGTTTAAACTTAAAGAACGTTAAAAAAGAAAAATTAGACCTTCCAGAAGAAGTAATCAAGCTTGCTGAAGAAAGAATGCAAGCTAGAAAAAACAAAGACTGGAAAAAGTCAGACTTATTAAGAGAAAAGATTAACAAGCTTGGTTACACAGTTGAAGATTCCAAAGAAGGGTATGAAATTATTAAAACTTAGTTAGACTAACAATTTTATTATAGACAAGTGACTCAGCCAAAAATTATTTTCAAGTTTCATTCTTTCAAAACTTTCTTAAGAGTATCATAAACTTCTGGGTAAAGTTTTGTATCTCTTAAATCAAGATGTAACGGCTTGATTGCACTTCTACACTTTCCTTCAATAATTGTATTATTAGCCCAATCTAATTTGCTTTTTTCTTCTAAAACTGCTCCGTCTCCTATCCCTCCATCCATCTCACACCCCGTACCAACAATATTATAGACGGGAATATCAGGATTTTTTCCTGAATTTAATTTATTCATAAACAAACTGTCTGCTTGTAAATCACGACACTCTAACTCTGCGCCAGCAAAAGCACAAATTTCA
>JAHJDB010000046.1 GCA_018812765.1 Nanobdellota archaeon | reverse complement strand
TTATTTTCCTGGAAAGAAAGATGAAGGGGGTAATAGTAGTGAACTAGTTGCTTGGAGTTGGACCCCAGAAGTTTTTGATATTTCCTTGTCAAATGATGAAATTGGTCTTTCATTAAATGAAAAAGATAAAGGGTATGAATTCTACAAAAAGCAGATGAATATAGAGAAAGCGGAGTCTTTATGGAAAAAATGGAGAAAGAAAATCTTGTACTAAACAATCCGTTTGGAGTGAACCCCAAAAGGTGGACACTTTGATAAACAAATCATCTATTCCTCGTACAAATCAAGAACAATTCCTTTAATCATAAATTTACTGAACTTCATCCTCAAAGACTTTCAGATAATTTTCCCAGATCTTCTCCGCCGTTTTCTCAGCCGTCAAACCCTTTATCTCCGCTATTTTCTTAATAGATTCAATCACGAAAGCCGGTTCATTTTTTTGGTCTTTGAATGGACTTAACCAGGGCGCATCTGTCTCTGTAAACAATTGTTCTATCGGAACCAGCTCCACTACCGTCTGGAAATGCTGCAGCTTGACGATGTTAGGGGGAATAGAAAAATAATGGCCTAACTCCGCAGCTCTTTTGATCAGATTCTTATTGCCTGAAAAACAATGCATGATTACGGGAATCTCTTGGTTTTTGATCTCTTCTTCCAGGATATCAAGACACTCTTTTTCAGCTTTTCTGGAATGGATAATGATCGGTTTTTTGATCTTGATTGCAAAGCGGATTATTCTTCTGAAATTGTCAGCTTGTTTCTCAGAGGTCTCTTCTTTCTTTGCCCAATAGAAATCCATGCCGATCTCCCCGATCGAGACAATCCGGTCCTTATTTTTTTCTATAAATTTAAACTCTTGGTCCAGGTTGATTTTTTCAGGATGTCTTGGCAGTCCGGTCTCTCCTTCAGCTAATCCTAAAGCATCTATGGGATAGATGCCTAAGCTGGCTTTAATTAAAGGATATTTTTCAGCCATTTCCAGCACTTCTCTATTGGCAGGGGGATTAACGCCAGACACGATAACCACTTTCACTCCGTTTTGTTTAGCTCTTTTGAGAACTTCGTCTAGCTCTTCCTTGAACAACTCATGGTTCAGATGGCAATGTACATCTACTAGTTTCATCTGCCTGAAGAAAGGGAGAGTTCATATAAATTTTTCTAAATTGAAACCTGTAAAGATTCAAGAATTAAATCTAATCATCTCTGGTTATTTCTAACTGAGCCAATTTAATTAAATATTCTAATGACTTGACTAAGGGTTCTTTTACAATAAGCGGATCTGATTTCTTTTTCGTTGCTTTGTCATAAAACTCAGACATTGAAGAATAGAACCTGCTTTCAGATATTACTTTTTTTTTAAGTTCTTCTTTAGTTTGTTCCCGAACCCTTTTTCTTGCTTTAATAATTTCATTAGAAGAATCATACCTGTTTTTTGCTTTTGAATCAGATAAAACCATGTAAGCTTCAACAATCGCCTTGAATTGTTTAGCTGCATCAGCGGAGAAATTTCTATCTGGATGCCATTCAAAAGCCATCTTTTTGAACTGGTCTTTGATCTCTTCTGAGGACGCATTAAAGTCTAGATTAAGTCTTGCATAGAGTTCTGGTGTCTCTGCCGGATATGTCGAAGGCATAATATTTGTTGTATATGCCTTAGTTTTAAATCTTTCTGAAGATTTGATAATTTAATGTCGGAAGAACCGGGCTTTAATAACAAGACTAAGCCGGATAATCTAATAGATCTCCTTGAGAATTCGATGGGTGGATCTGGTTTGGTTGAATTTATGATGTGCTTAAATCGGGGAGTAGTTTTAAACAGTTATGCTAAAATTATATTGCTTAGTGAAATAAATCAAGATCCTGATTTTGTAATGAAAATACTTTTAAGACCTTCTAGGTTTAGTTCTTTTCCCTATCTTTCTGTAGAAGTTAATGACACTAAATTTAATGTTTTTGGATTTGTTCACGGCGCTAATCCAGATTTATCCTACGTCGGAAGGTTATCAAAGGACTTACTTTCAAAAGCCCACAGCTTGATGTTAGGCCGGCACAACCCTAAAAAACAAAAAGAATCTTTTCTGGAAGAGAACATTTCATATCTGTTAAAGCTTCCTTCATCATTAGAAGTGGACGATGTTTCTCAAGGGAAAAAACGGGCCAGAATCCCTATTACTGGAAAGAAAAACACTTTCTATAAGATTGCTAGTCTGCCGTTTGACTTAACAAGTTATTACTCGCTTTTAAAAAATTTAAATAATTCTAATCTTGATAAAAGTAATTTAATTGATTTATTATCCCTGAAAAGCATCTATCTTCAAGGAAAAGCAGGAGAGATTAGGATTGAGCATCCTCTTAAAGAGCCTTTGAATTTAGAGTGTACTTATCTGATTGAAGAAACAGAAAATTGTTTTTTTTATCCGTCCAGCTGCTCTAAGAGGTCCTTATACACAGCAAAAAAACTGCTGGAATTTGCTACTGATAGAAAATTGGAAGAAGTTAATTACTTGGGCGGTCTTAATCATATGACCCAAATCGCTTATTTTTTGGAGAATCCCGATTATAGTTTCAAGAACCTAGATGATTATATCGATGGTTGATCCAATCCTTCGATCTTAAGGTTTATGGTTTCATAAAAATAATCATAAAAGTTAAGTGGTGCGGTTAAGGTTGGTTTCTTTAAAGGATATTGTCCGAGATTATTTTTGATATAAACTACCGCCTTGTTTTCATCATCGGGACAACCATCCATGATTTGCTGCATTTTGTCGAGATCCTCTCCCTGGCTTTGATATAGTTTAAGAAAGAGAGGATAATGTTTTACATACGGCCAGTAATCGTATAATCTGGCGTTGTTCACTTCTTCCCAATCCAATTCGTCCTTAGCTTCGTTAAATACTTGCAGGCGCAGAAGGTTTTTCTCATCTTTTGTCAAGCCTTTATCACCATAAATCTCATTTAAACGGCCATAATAAGAAGAGATATTGCTTGCAAATTTGTTGAAGTGTTCAATTTTGGAACTAGTCTCTTCATATAACCCAGAATATTCTGTTGTTTTTTTCTTTGCAAAGCCTGCTGCAATGATATATCCCCTAAACATGCAATAAGATTCGTCTAAACTGCTCGGAAAATTTTTGCTGATTTTTTCAGCAACATCTTCGTGGCAGATCTCGTGAGAGATAGTTAAAGCCTGACGTGCTTTTGGCAGGCTCAGAAAATTTTTTGTGATCGGGCTTCCTTCAGAGCTGCTGGAGTTATAATTATCTGTTGATCTCCAAAAAACATCATAGCCAAGCTCATCTTTAAAAAAATCTTTTTCATCCTTAAGATTGTCTTCAAATGATTGAAAATAAGCAAATCCTTTCGGTAAAGGTTCTCTGAACTTAGCGTCTAATCTAAGACTGATGAAATTTTCCTCCCGGTCATCCGGCAGGATAAAGGGATGGGTTACATTAAGTATGTATAAGGTCTTGACTTTTTCTTCTTCAGGATAATATTTTCTGTAATGTTTGGTTTTTTCCAGATGATATTTTTCAAGTGTAAAATCAACAACTTCATCAATGAATTTAAGATCTTTCTGCAGCTTGTCATCGATTATAGTTTGGTTGGGCGCTTCTATATTGAGGTCATTTAATGGTTTAAACTGGCTTCCGCAGCCGACTGTAGCGGCAAGTGCGGTGGTCAAAGCTATCTTCTGTGCAGCATGAAGAAAATCAATACTCATTTTTAGTTTTTTAAGAAGCAATAGTATATAAAATTAAGGCATATACCTTATTATCTCATCTCCAAAAAATTCTTTTGAAAAAAGATTTGGACCTGTAATCCCAGTTTGTGGAAACTATTACAAATTCGTCTGATTTGAGGAAGCTATCTTTATTTCTAATCACCTTATTTTCTTCACAGGCCCTAACCTTATAACCGGCATTCTTGATATATCTTTCAGCTAAACCCATTTCACTTTCCAGATAAAAAGTAGTGATGAGTATCCCTTCCGGTTTTGTTATCTTGTGACATTCCTTATAGATCTCTTTCCAATCATCCTGATGGATGTTAGGGTGTCTTGTTATGATTACATCCGCTTTCTGTTCTACAAGCAGGCTTAATTCTCTGGCATCACCACACAGAACTTTTAGTCTATCATCCTCGTAAACAGTCTTGAGGTGGCTGATACATTCCTGATCAATATCTATTCCTAGAAATCTGCCTTTAAAGAGTTCTGATAAGACTTTTTGCTCAGAACAATATCCGCAGCCGACACTGATTATTTCTGGAGACTTGGGAATCTGATAAGATATTTTCCTTAAATAAAACTCTAATGTTTTACGAAATCTCTTGTTAATCTCTTCGGCAGGGTTATTTTCCATCATCCTGGGTTTCCATCTTCCTGTGAGTTAAAATTAATTTTTGGATTTTTAGCTTTTGTTTTTTTTAATAAATTAATTGTTTATTTTAATAATATAAATAAGTTTTGTTTTTGCGGCATTCGTTTATTATTCCGAAACTACTAGACAACACGAAACTGCTAGATATTTATAGTAAAATAATCAGTAAATAACAATGACGAAGGTGGGGCGAGGGTTGGCTCCTCCGGAGTGCCGAACGACGACTGAGCAAAGCGAAGGAGGACTCCTGTCATTATTGTTGTTTTCGAATTTATCATATTAAAAATAAGGTATCTAGTAAATATATGATAGTACAATTAGGGATCTTAACCGAAACATTTATATAAAGTAATGAATATATATTCACAACAACTGACAGAGGTTTTAAACATGCCAAATCAAGATGGAACCGGACCTAAAGGTAAGGGAGCTCTTACTGGAAAAGGCAGAGGAAAATGCAAAGGTGCAGCTCCTTGTCCGAATCCTAACGGAAGACGGATGAATCAGTCTGGAAGAGGAAGATGTCGCCAAGACCGAGATTAAGAAGAAGGATCTGTTTTAATCCGAAAATGAAATACTTTAAACCAGCAGGTATACCGTTAAGACAGCTGGAAGAAATCAGTTTAGCTAAAGATGAACTGGAAGCGTTAAGGTTAAAATACGTTTTGGATCTGGAGCAGGTGGAAGCTGCTGAAAAGATGGGAGTTTCACAGCCGACATTTCACAGGATATTAAGTTCAGCAATTAAAAAAGTTGCTGATGCCCTGGTTAAGGGTAAAGCAATAAAAATTGAAAAAGGTGAATAAAAATGGTGTATGAAATAAGTAAGTATGAAGTTGGACAAAAGCCATTATATGAAAATGAAGCGCGGTTGTACCAAGCAAATAGTATAGTAAATGTAAACGGGTTTGGCAGCTTAGAGGAGAGAATAGTTAGGTGTGGTGAAGAAAAAACAACTCCTGATAGTAAACCTGATAATGGTGGCGGACAAGGTGGTTGCGGCGGAGGAAAAGGAGGCTGTGGCGGACAAGGCGGCTGTGGTGGTGGAAAAGGTGGCTGCGGCGGACAAGGCGACTGCGGCGGAAAAGGAGGCTGTGGTGGAGGACAAGAAGAAAAAAAATAAATATTATTTAATATT
>JAHJDB010000045.1 GCA_018812765.1 Nanobdellota archaeon | reverse complement strand
TTAAAAAATAAAAAATATTTGACCTAACCTGTTGCCAAAGCATTAAAGGTAAAGGTTGCTGTCTGTACTCCTGAACCGGTAGGAGCGTCTGCAGGGATGCTTACATTCAGGTCAACAACAAAAGCGTCTTGAGCATCGGTGGAGTCAAGCGAGTAATCGCTGGAGTTTCCACACAGCCAAGTGCCGGCAGCAGAAACGGCAGCAGGGGTAGTGCTGAAAGGACCGTTTGCACAAGATGCAACTGTATCAGCAACGTTTTCTCCGGCTTGTCCAGCAGCTAAGTTATCAGTAGCCCAAATCTGGAATACGGGACTGGTTCCACCGATAAAAGAGGCAGCAGTACAACTCCCTGAACAGGTATAGTTAACTGAAAGGTTAACGTTTCCGGTATTTTCTAGAAGGAATCCTGAACTGGGATTATTGAAGCCGACACAGTAGTTTCCTGATCCGTTTACAACTCCATTACTGTCTATGACGCAAGGGCCTGGAACGGTAACATATCCGCTTCCAAATTCAATGGCACTAAACTGGTTAGTTATTGAAGTTGATTGTGAAATTGTTAGATTACTTAATCCGCTTGCAGAAGTGGTTGCTGCACCAGATAGCAAGTTAAATTTTCCGCTTAGCTCTCCTAATTTATTGACGCTTACAACTGTTCCAAGAACAGTGACAACTAAAGCAACAGCGAGAAGAGCAACAATGGTCTTATTTGAAACATCTTTCATTTTTTATATCCTCCTTTTATGGTTTTTGAATCTTTATTGATGCAACACCGTTAGCTGCATCGGTATCAACTATAAGTTTAGCTGGCTGACTATCTTTAATCTGTATTGAAGCTACTCCTTGAGCTTGACTGGATGTCTTAACAGTAGGGGTGGAAACATCAGATAAGGCATCTAAATAAACCCATAAACTTGCTACACTTACAAGAATTACTACTACTAACATAGTTAAAACGGTCTTGTTAGAAATATCTTTCTTTTGATTAGAAATTGTTTTATTTCTATTAGAAATTTTTTTCTTTTTTTTCACCACTTTTGACCTCCTTTTTTTGATTATATAATGAGTTTTAACTGTTATGGACGCATTACAAATCTTTGTTCTAGAACAATAATAAGAAACAATTGTTTATATAGCTTTCTATTTTTCGTAGAATAAATAGAGTGGTGGGATAAAAGAAAGAAGAGTTCTTTATATATTTTTTATTTTTCAGATAGTGCTTCCAAGGGTTAAGAATTATTTTTTTAACAGAAATAAGAAAAAATAAAGCGCCGAGGGTGGGACGTTCATCAGCATACAGACGTAAAGACGCAGTAAACTAAATTTGAACCCACATATCCCAAGGGAAACTGGATTTCTTCTGCAGTTATTAGCAGTCCAGCGCGATACCAGGTTATGCGACCTCGGCGTGAAAGTAATTTAAATTAAACTTTTAGACTTGAACATAAGGTATACTTTTTAAATCTTACCGTTCAGAAAAATATATTCTAATTTTGTTGGTTTAGGTTGTTTTTTAGGAAAAATAAAGTTATTAAAACAAAAATTAAAAAAAGAATTAATTAAAATTTACTCCACGTCAGTAGATTGACTTCTGAAAATGCGAGCAAAATAAGGAACAGCAACAACGTAATCTTCGCCGAAACCAGCAATATCTCCTTCAATAGCTTCGCAGGTTTTTCTTAATTTAGAGATTGCTCGTTTAAGTTCTACTAAATCTTTTTCTTTAAGGGGTTTAATGTTTATCAAAGCTATGGTTGAACCTTCTCTAAGAACGTCAAGTACTCCTTTAATATCTTCAAATTCTTCCATAACAAAAGGACGGACAATCACTTTAGACTTTTCATCCTTCTTTGTTGTAGTGCCAAGTTCGACATAATTTTCACCTTCTTGTGAATCGTCTTCTTCTTCTGCTGGCCTAGTAAATCTTTCTTTTAATTGTAATAAAAAATCTTTCATTTTTCCTACCCTCACCTTTTATAAATTGATTAAACCCTTAACCAGATATGAACTTGTCTAGTATATAAATGTTTTTATCTTGTGATATTTACATTAATTTTCTCAACTACTGATCCTGAAAATGTTGGAATAGGCTCTCCCGGTCTTGTTTTTTCTTTTTTTGAATTCTACAACCGATCTTGGCAGACTAAATGTGCCTAAAATGTTCAATTTAGCTTTCATCTTATAAGTGATTAGGCGTTGTTCGTGAGCATCAAGTTCCGCTAGAGACCAGATTACTTTTGTGCCCATCTTGGTGTGTTTGATCTCTTGTGGTTTTAAAGTTCCAAGTTCCAAGGTTTTTTCAACGTTTCCAATCCCTGGAACTGTGTCGATGATGTTAACTTCCTTGATGGGTTTTTTGGAATGGTTCTTTATTTCAATAGTAATCTTGATTTCTGATAAAGCTCCGCTATCTCCACTTTTGGTAGTAACTGCAGTTTTACTGACTCCAAGAGGGGATTGAACGTAAAAGTAAAATCCTAAGAACAATAATAAGGTTAATAAAAGGTAAAATAAAAGACGATAATTTAAAACATAGTTTAAGGTCATGGTTTCATTTGGATTTAAAGAAACTTCCCAAGCGAGGTATCTTTGGCCGTTTTCTGAAACAACCTTGCCGGTACTACTGCTTAGCAGTCCGCCTAACAAAGAAACTGGCACTTTGACGATTTGGGTGTTTTCAACATTGCCGTCGTTTTTGATAGTAAGGGTTTCAAATGATTTCAAGAACACTTTTTCTTCTGTTTTTTCTACTGAGAAATCCGAAAGGATAATGATAACATTGATGTTTTTTTCAATTATCTTTACTGTTTCTCCAGCGTGTTCAAATACAAAGAACAAGGTATAATCTTTAGGTTGTTGGAAAGAGTTAGGGATTATGCCAAATTCAAGAGTTTTTTGTTCTAAGGGAGGCAAATCCACTCTGGCTTCTTGGACAAATTCAGGAATGTCGCTTTGTATTTTAACATAAAGGTCGGTGAGGTTTAAAGCGTTTCTATTTTCTAGGAAAAGCTTTATGGAAACTGGTTCGTTTGGATCGATCTTCTCGTCCATGTCCACGGTAGCTTTTATTGTTGGAAGATAGCTTACCGGACCGTCAGGGCCAAGGTATATTTTTAGAGCTCGTTCATATTTTTCTCCTAAGCTGCCTTGGATGGTTAAGTAGACATAATAGATTCCCGGAGGTAAATCTTCGAGCGGGTGAGCGACGATGGTAGTAACGTAGGATTTGCCGGCGCCAAGTTCTATGACCTTATCTTTTAAGGGAGAAGGGTCGACATTCCAGCCGATTCCGGACTGAAGGGAATAGATGTTATATTTTTGTTTTCCTGATTCGAGGTTTTTAATCTCTAAACTAAATGTAGCTTGTTCTTTTTTGGTTATTTCATTGTCAATAGGATTAATAGTGATGGCAGAATCAGCGATAGCCAGAACTGAAAAAATAGACAGTATTATTATGCTTATAAGTAAAAACTTTTTAAACCTCAATTTAATTCCACCTCTTTACAACCACACCTAATTGATTTATTAAGTAATAAAAAACAATTCTAGTATTTAAAGAATTCGTTTTTTTCCAATTATTTTTTTTACTTTATTAAAAAAGGTTTTTTTGAAAGGGCTTTTTAGAAAACTTCACAAAACTTATAAAGAATTTATTTTATATTTAAGTAATACCTAAGAAGTTAGTTATTTTTGTTAAGAGAACGGCAACTTTAGCAACTAATTATAAATTTAAATGGAAATTGTAAGTTAATTACATAAAAGGCAGGTGAATAATATCATGAAAAATCCTCTTCTGGAAAAAACATTTAATGTTCCTTTTGATCAAATTAAGGTTGAACATATTAAACTTGCAATCAATATCCTTCTGAAAGAAGCAAAAAAACAGCTTGAGGATTTAGTTAACAGCAACCTGACAGAAAGAACTTTTGAAAACACAGTTTTAGCTTACGAATCGATCACTGAAAAACTGCAGTTCGCTAATAATATCATAGAACATCTGAAAAGTGTTGATAACAGCCCTGAACTTGTTGAAGCACATAATGAAGTTGATCCTAAGATTACCGAGTTTTCTTCTAATCTTTCCAGACACGAAGGTTTATATTCTTTATTAAAAAAATATTCTCAGACTGAGGAAGCTAAGAATCTTAAAGGCGCAAAAAAAAGATTTCTGAAACAGATCCTAGATGATTTTGTCCGTAGTGGAGCAGAGCTTGATGAAGGAGGAAAAAAGCGCCTCTCAGAAATTGATATCAAGTTATCAAAGCTGGCTTCACAATTCCAACAAAATCTTCTGGATTCAACTAATGCTTATTCTTTAGTTATTGAGGAAGAAAACAGGCTTTCGGGTCTGCCAAAAAGAGAAAAAGAAGCGGCTAAAGAAAGAGCCAAGAAAAAAAATGTTAAAGGCTATCTTTTCAATCTTCAAGCCCCGAGCGTTTTTCCAGTATTGCAATATGCTGATGAAAGAGAGTTAAGGAAAGAGATCTATTTAGCTTACAATACCCGAGCGTCTAAGGGTGAAAAAGATAATAGAGAAATAATCGTTGAGATGCTCCGGTTAAGAGACGAGAAAGCAAAATTACTGGGTTATGACAATTTTGCTGATCTGATCCTCGAAGACAGGATGGCTAAGAACGGCAAGACGGCTAAAACTTTTTTGAGAGAAATAAAAAACAAGACTACTGTTCATTTTGAAAAAGAGAATGAAAGGTTGAAACAATTTTATCGTGAACTGGAAGGAAACGATGCTCCAGAGATGGAACCCTGGGATGCCGGTTATTATTCTGAGAAACAGAGAAAAGCACTTTTTGATTTTGATAGTGAAGAGTTGAGGCCTTATTTTTCTTTTGGTAAGGTTTTGGAAGGGATGTTTGGTCTAGTAAACGACCTTTACGGCATAACAGTAAGACCAACTGATGAGCTTCAGGTCTGGAAAGGTGAAGGAGTTCAAACTTATAAAGTAGTTGATGAAGACGGAACTTGGTTAGGGTCATTTTACCTGGATTATTTTCCGAGAGAAGAAAAAAGGGACGGAGCCTGGATGAATTTTTTATATCTTGGCGGTCCGAGAAAAGAAGGGTTTCAACCTCATCTGGGTTTAAATTGCGGAAATCTTACTCCCCCTACCGAGAATAAACCTGCTCTTCTTTCTTTAAGCGATGTCAGGACCATGTTTCACGAGTTTGGCCATCTTCTCCATCAGATCCTTAGTACCGCAGAGATTAGAAGCCAGTCCGGTCCGCAAGTGGCTTGGGATTTTGTAGAACTGCCTTCCCAGATAATGGAAAATTGGGTGGGAGAAAATGAATTTTTGAACCGTTTTGCGGAACATTATGAAACAGGAGAAAAAATTCCTTCTGAACTTTTAGACAAAAGGAAAAGTGCTGAGAATTATCAGGCAGCTAGCTTTTTGATGAGGCAGTTAGCTTTTAGCTTGATGGATTTAAGTTTACATGTTGACTATGATCTTAAAAAAGAAGGGGATGTAGTTGAGTATTGCCGAAAGTTTGTACAGGATTTTTCTTCTTTTTCTCTTCCAGAAGAGTATTCCATGATCACTTCTTTTCATCATCTCTTTGGTGATTCAACCGGTTATGCTGCAGCATATTATTCTTATCTTTGGGCAGAAGCCTTAGAAGCCGATGCTTTTTCTAAATTTAAAAAAGAAGGAATCTTTAGTCGGAAAGTGGGAACAGAGTTTCGTCAGAAGATCCTTTCTAAAGGAGACGGCAAAGATCCCGCAAAATTATATCGAGACTTTATGGGTAGAGATCCTAATCCAGATGCTTTGATGATCAGGAAAAGTTTGTTATAGTTCAGCAAAATTGTATGGCTAAGCCAGTATTTTTTTATTAACTTAATACTTGCTAAAGTCAGGCTCTGTAGAAAAAGTCCTCTTGGCCGTAAAATCTGCCGAGCCTGAAAGAGAAATAGGAAAAAAATACGTTTTCTTAATTATCCTTGGCTCGGAACTTAATTATAACTAAAGTATCGTTTAGCAGATTTTACATCTTTTAGGCCATGACGACGACTTTTTCACTATGCCCTTAAGTCAGAAAGATTTATATAGGTCACTTCTTTCATTTATGATGTTATTAAAGAGAGTAAGAGAGTAAAGATAGATGGTTGAAGAGAGCGCATTTCGTGGAATTGTAGGTTTTATGACCAAAATAGGTGTCTATGATGTCATCTTGCCGTTTCTCTTGGTGTTTACAATTATTTTTGCAATTCTGGAAAAGACAAAAATCTTTGGTATAGAAAAAGTTAATGAAACAGAATATAGCAAGAAAAATATTAATGCCATGGTCGCTTTTGTGATTGCTTTCTTAGTCATCGCTTCGGCTCAATTAGTAGCAATAATCAATGAAGTCATGGCTAATGTAGTGTTGCTGTTAGTTTTGGTAATCTGTTTTTTATTATTGGCAGGAGCGATGATCTCAGATCAACAATTTTCCTTGGAAAAGTTTCCGAACTGGCAGAAATTTTTAATGGGCCTGATGTTTTTAGGGATAGTCTTGATTTTTCTTAATGCCTTAGGCTGGCTGGAGTACATTTTTGGCTTGTTTGTCTACTGGAATTCGGACTGGGCCGCTTCAATAATTTTCATGATGGTCATCATCGGGTTCATAGTTTTTATCACTTGGAGTAAAGACGGTGAAAAACCTAAGTAAGAACAGAAATAATTAAATAAAGAAAAATTAATTAAACATAAAAAAAGAAGAAAGTGAAATTGCATTCAAGGGACGGAATGTCTAAAATAATGTTTAAGCGATAACATTCAAAAGGAGGTTTTTAAGAATGGTAGGTGTTGGATTTTCAACTTTAGTACAATATTTTCAAGCATATGGAGTGATGGATTTTCTACTTCCATTCATCTTGGTATTTACGATTATTTTCGCAGTGACGGCAAGACTGCCTTTGTTTCAAGAAAAAAAATTTCGGGTAGTCATCTCTATAGTATTAGCTTTATTTTTCGTCATTCCGCATATCATCGGAGTCTATCCTTTAGGTTATGATCCAGTTCAGGTAATGAACGAATCTTTGCCTAGTATTTCTTTAGTGGCGGTAGCAGTAGTCATGCTGATGCTCTTGATGGGCTTATTTGGAACACAATTTAGTGAGAAAGCTATGCCTTTCTTAGCGATAATATCAATTGCTTTTGTCTGTTATATTTTTGGGGCATCTTTAGGATTTTGGCAAGGCCCTTACGATGTTTTTCCCTGGTGGTCTTCAGAGATTACTGAGTTGATGATTATGATTATCGTTTTTGGTCTGATAGTATGGTTGATTGTCAGAGAACCAACCACAGAGGAAAATTCGGTAACAAAAGCTTTGAAGGGAATAGGATCTTTGTTTGAAGGGATAGGTGGTGAAAAACCAAAATAGATTAAAACAAAAATGGCTACACTCATCGATTTAGGCTTGTTGCAAGCTTTTGATTTCATTTTTCCAGTTATCCTAGTCTGGGCTTTCATGTTTGCCATCTTAAGAAAGACAAAAGTATTAGGAGATAATCTTAATGCCGATGTCATGGTTGCTTCGGCAGCTGCTTTGATGGTTCTTTTATCAAGGACGATCATCGACATGATTAATTTCATGATCCCTTGGTTTAGTGTAGCGATAATCTTCTTTGTATTGATGTTACTGATGTTCATGCTATTTGGAGCTAAAGATACGGAAAAGTTTTATACCGATAAAGGATTAAGATGGGTCTTGATTGCTGTAGGTCTATTGATCGTTGCTGCTGCAGGAGGAAAAGTGATGGGGCAGACCTTATTAGAGCAGTCAGCTACTGCCGGCACTGCAGTTGATGTTGGCAACGGCACTTCAACTTCTTCAGATTTTGAACAGAACATCTATGCTACTCTTTTTAACCCGAAAGTGTTAGGGTTGTTGGTAATATTTACGATAGTGGTTTTTGCGGTAGCCTTATTGAGCGGGGCGCCGGAAACTTAGGAGTTTATTACTGACAATTTTTGAAATTAAATAAATTTTAGAAATAAAAATTAAAGCTTAATCATTTCTTTTTTTCTTTAAGCTCGCTGGTTACTTTGGAAAGGTCTTTGACATTTTCTACAAAAGTAGGAATGACATCTTTGAAGACTTTGCCGACCGCTTTAAGTTCGGTGCCGACATCTTGCATCCGAGTATCATAATCTTCTAATTTTCCTAAGACTCCTTGGTGAAGAACTTTAAAATCATCTTTCAATTTCATCAGGTCGCTGTTGATCTTAGTTTGAGCTTCTTCAATCTTTCCTTTCCATTCGATGATCTTTTTCACTTCACCAATAAGCTCGTCCCATTTTTCGTCGATCATGCTTTCAGTGATCTCTTCGATCCTTTCATAGATGTTGCCCATCTCGGAAGAGGAATTTTGTTGAGCAGACATTTCAGGGCTAGAAAATGATGGACCGCCCATCTCGGGAGGTTGTCCAGCAGAATAGTCTGGTTCGTAAGCCGTATCCGCCTGAGAGATGGCCTGGCCGATCTGGTCTGCAGAAAAGCCCTTACTGGAAAGTTCCTGCATAATTATATCATCAGTAAGGCCTTGCTGTCTTAACTGGTTTACTTCAGAAATGGGAAGCTGTTTATTTTGACTGAATAATGCCATTTTTCATCACCTTTTTTTTATTGATTAATTGATTAAATGATTATTAATTTATATTGTTTTATATTTTTTTGCTCTTTATTAGTTCTTCTATCGGCTTTTCTTTTTTTTAGGTTTAGTTTCTTCTTTAAGTGTAGTCATCTTCAACTGAGCTATTTTGTTTTCTACCACTTTTTCTAAGTCTCGGTGGGTGACAAAATTTAAAGGGTTCCAAAATTCCAGATATTTGTTGATGGTCATCACTTCTTCTTTTCCGGCAGTTTGTTTAAGCTCGTTTATGATCAAGTCCATCTTTTGTAAGATTTTCTCCTGTTCATGTTTAGTTTCAATCACGTCGTCCATGACCGTTTTCATGTCTTTTTTAAGCTGGTTATTTCTTTTGATAAAATCGTTTTTTAGCAGGTCTACTTCTCGGAGAAGGTTATTTACCTTGCTTTCCAATCCCTTGACCCAGACGTATAGTTTTGCACTATCAAATTGGGCTTGTTGAGGAGCCGGTGCAGAAGCAGCCGGTCCGCCAAATAAGTTGTTTGCCATATTCTTTTTTAATAGGAGAGTTTTTCTTTTTATAATTCTTTTGATTGT
>JAHJDB010000044.1 GCA_018812765.1 Nanobdellota archaeon | reverse complement strand
TTAAGATAAAGGTCGTGGAAATCTCTTCTTAGAGTTATATTTAACTGCTTTTTTTTTGTACAGAATTATGTTTTTTGTTTTTTTTATACGTCTTCTTCTAAGGCGTGGTATAATGTTTTATTCCTCGCTGGGTCTAATACCCCGCAGCTTGCTTCATTGGGTAGTCGGTTTTCAGGATTTCTCGTTTATTTGGATTCTATGAATTTAAGAAATTTCAAACAATCTTATTAACTCGTGTGTTGCAAACACACTAACTTCATTTTGCTCTTTCAATTTTTTCTCATTTGACCAAATTGGACATTTAAGATATAAAGCTAATACAAAATAGGGAATATCTTTTGGATCAGGACAAATCTCTTCAGCTTTTTTCCTAAATTTAATGAATTCTTCTTCAGGAACAACTTCTATTTTTTTCTTTAAGATTTCAATGAACTTTTCAACTTCTTCTTTGTTTAATCCGGATTTTTTAACAATCAAATCCTTATTATTTTTAATTTATTCAAACAATAATTCTGGAGCAACCAACTCTAATTCCTCAATAAATAATAGATCGATTGGTTTACCTGGCTTGATTAGTATGGAAATAATTGGGTTTGCATCTACAATAATTTGCATTATTACATTCCTTTAAATTTCTTAGCCATGTTTTTATTAATCTTTATAGATATCTCTTCAGCATCTTTTTCCGTCAATTTACTTTTTTTAGCAATTTTTCTAAGAAATTCAATCTCTTTTACTTTTTCTTCAAATGCTTTCCGAGCTACAGCAGACCAATTTATTTCTTCTAATTTAATCATTTGTTCTCTTAAGTCGTCTGGTACCGAAACCGATAATGTTCCCATGTGTATTCACCTTAATAAATTTATTATTTTTGTTATTATTAACAATTATATTATTTAAACCTTTCTATTTAATTCCGGTCATAATCATCTTCAAATCTGATCAAATCATTTTCATCAAATTCCCCAAAAGAAATCTCTAAGACTCTCGCGTTATTGTTTGAGGAAAGCCGGTGTTTAGCTTGTTTAGGTATGAACACTTTTTCTCCTTTTTTTAAAATCCGTTTTTCTTCGTCTATCTCGACTATTAAATCATCATCTAAGGCAATCCATAATTCTTCACGGTAACGATGTGCTTGTAAGGAAAGTCTTTGGCAGGGTTTAATTTCCAGAATTTTTACAGTAGATAATTCGTTGTGGGTATATTGTTCAAAGTTTCCCCAAGGGCGCTGGTCAAGGGTGATTTTTTTGTATAGTTCAATCTCTTTAAGTTTGTTTAGAGTGTCTCGGGGATTTTTTACGGGAATACAGTCCACAATCTTAGCGGCAGGAAAATCGTTGCCGCCAGGATAGATCTTATCGCCAAAAAATAATACTTGGTCTAACTGCCAACCATTATGTTCTAAAAATGTTCTGATGCCCCATTCCTTATCCAACCCTTTTTTGGTAACATCAATTGAAGTTGTGCCCCCAATCTTTAAGTCGTACTTATCTGCTTCCAGAATAGTCTTTAAATATTCTATCCAACCCCGCCTTTTTCCCCCGTCAGGATCATATTTAGCCTTCAATTCTGAAGGAGCGTTTCTGCCGATAGCAGAAAGAGTAATCTGTGAATCTCGGTCTTGGATCTGGTCTTCTTTTGTAGTCAGCGATTGGATGTTGAAGTGTTCAGTCAATCTTTCAAGAGCAGTGATGATCTCTTTTTTTTCTTCTTCATCAAAGGAGAAATTGTAAATCGTTGAAGAGATGTTGTTTTCAAGAAGAGTGTAATTTGTTCCGGTAGTGGCTAAGATATGATGTTTAACTTTTAATTTAGACGAGATCATCTTCATCAGATCTACACTTTTTGTGCCGGAGATGAAAGCCCATTCCTGGCCGTCTTTAATCATAATAGAGATTTGTTCAGCCATCTCTTCTGAAATCTGCTGGCAGCTATCGCAGATAGTATCATCTACATCCGCGATGAGGATACATTTATTTTTGAAGTTTATTTCTGGTTTGAATTGGGAATTTGCCAGATCATATTTTTCTAAAGTATCGGTAGGAAACCATTGCCCTTCATGGATGAAGGAAGAGATCTTTCCTTTCCCGGCAATCTTTTCAAAACAATCTTTTTCAATCGAGGATTTTCCTTTCGGCAGGATGGTTAAACAGTCAGGATGAAGGATGAAGGCTCCAGCATTGATCAAGTTAGAAGGGGCTTCTTCACGGTTAGGTTTTTCTACAAAAGAGATAATCTTGTAGCGGTCTAACTTAGCTACACCAAAATTTTCCACATCTTCTCTAGGTGTCAAGGCCATGATCAAAGGAGCAGCCTTTTGAAAGTATTCTTCTTTCATTCTAGTGAAATCAATATCCATCAGATTGTCTCCCCAGGCCAAAAAGAAAGGCTGGGTAAGATCTTTTGCGGCTAATTTTATCGCTCCTCCAGTTCCGAGCGGCTCGGTTTCAATAGAGTAAGAGATGTTTACTCCCCAGCGGCTGCCGTCACCAAAATATTCTTTGATCTGTTCAGCTTTGTAACCAATGCTGAGAATGATATTCTTTATTCCGTGTTTTTTAAAGTTAAGAAGGGCATGTTCAATGATCGGCTTGCCTCTGATTGGAAGAAGAGGTTTAGGAGTTACATCAGTAAGAGGTCTTAATCTTGTCCCCAAGCCTCCGGCAACAATAATGGCTGTATCCAGGTTATTCATTGTTATTCTGAAAGACAAGAAAAAGAGAATATAAATGATTTTGAAATTACAATCGTAACATTTATAAATAGCTCTCAAATTGAGATTATTGGACGGCCAGAGGGGCGTGGTTCACTCGTTCCCATTTCGAACACGAAAGTTAAGAACGTCTCCGTATCGGTCTGTACTGCATTGCGCGGGAAATCCGGTAAGCTGTCCATCTTTTTTTAAAATTCTTCTTAACTTTTGTTTTGATTTTAATTTTTTCCCTGTTTTTTCTTAAACTTTCAATTTCTCTACCCTTCTTCCATAATCCTTTTAAATAATTTTAATGTCTTTAAGAACATAAAAAATAATTGGTGAGGTGACCAAGTTGAAAGCTTTAATTTTAGCGGGGGGATATGCTACTAGATTATATCCTTTAACCCAGAACCAAGCTAAACCTCTGATTAAGGTAGCAGACCAGCCTATCGTAAGCCATATCATGAAAAAGATTGAAAAGGTAAAAGAGA
Organism: Nanobdellota archaeon; assembly: GCA_018812765.1. Taxonomy (GTDB): domain Archaea; phylum Nanobdellota; class Nanobdellia; order Woesearchaeales; family GW2011-AR9; genus JAHJDB01. The sequence goes on along the minus strand of JAHJDB010000044.1, from coordinate 616 downwards.
TTGATGAAGTTTATGTTGTGACCAATAACAGATTCTATCCTGATTTTGAGCTGTGGGCTAAAAATAATAAATTCTCAAAAAAAATAAAAGTCATAAATGACGGCACTAAAAGCAACGAAACAAGATTGGGAGCGGTAGGAGATCTTCATTTTGTTTTAAAAAAAGAAAATATTTCTGATGATTTATTAATAATTGCTGGAGATAACTTGTTTGGGTTTGAATTAAGAGATTTTGTAGATTTTTTCAAGGAAAGAAAATCTTCGACCGTTGCCTTTTACGATATGAAGGATATAGATAAGGTCAGAGGAAAATATGGTGTTGGAATCTTGGACGGAAGCAGAGTGATCGGCTTTGAAGAAAAACCTTTAGATCCTAAAAGTGCTCTGGCCAGTACAGCTTGTTACTTGCTTACAGCAAAAGATCTGCTTCGGGTAGGGAAATACGTTGAGCAGGGTAAAGTTGATCATCCCGGTGACCTGATCAAGTATTTAGCGAAAGAATCCGAAATGCATGGTTTTGTCTTTACTGAACATTGGTATGACATCGGAAGCTTTGAAGCTTTGAAAGAAGCGGAAAAGGAATACGGTCAGATTAAAAGATGAAACTGAAGGAATTT
>JAHJDB010000005.1 GCA_018812765.1 Nanobdellota archaeon | reverse complement strand
GCAGTAAAGGCTTTAGCGAAACTTGCTCATAAACCAGTAACTGAACATATCATTAAAGCTTACAATCAAGAATTTTCTTTTGGTCCAGATTACATCATCCCCAAACCTTTTGATTTAAGATTACTTCCTTCTGTTGCACCAGCAGTAGCAAAAGCAGCGATGGAAAGTGGTGTGGCCCAAAGACCAATCGAAGATTTTAAAAGCTATATCTCAGATTTAAAGAAGACCGCCAAGAGATTAGCAAAAGGGAAATTTTAAACTGAATCTACTTCAGGAATAAAATCTCCGCCATATCCCTTTCTTTAGGTTTATAATTCTTGAACGAATAAGTGTCTGTTCCATTCACTCTCATCTTACCGTCACAATATTTTTCTTCATCTACAACCAAACATTCGTTCTGGAAAGTCATTCCCACTTTTTCTAAGATGTGACCTAAATTTAAGTTGGAATTATAAACTCTGATTGCATCACCATTGAACTTGACAAAAATATCTCTGCTGTCGCTTCTGTTTTCAAGGTCTTGTTTTTCGTTCTCAAGAGCTAATCCCATAAAGAATACTATCGGCTCTTCAAGTTCATAGAAACTATCTTCTTCACAAGAATTTGTCTGGCAAAGGTTGTTCAGGCAAAGAACAGTTTTAGGTTTATCAGCACATAACAGATAACAGTCAGCATCAGCTTGGCAGACTCTTGGTTCAATAGTTTTAGCTTCGTTATTGATATCCAGAAAACCAGGCACGGAAAAACCGATGACCATCATTCCTAGAAAGATTAAAGTTGCAATCTTCACCCATTTTTTTTCTTTTGCCATTTAATAAATAAAAGAAGAAATAAAATAAAAAGGTTTCTATTTTACTGTCAAGGTTCCAGTCATGCCTCTCCAATCTTCACAGCTGCCGCATTTAAACTCAAAACTTCCGCTTTTATCAGCTGTAAAGGTTATTGTAGTTGCACCAGAAACTTCTGTTTCAACACCTAGATCAGCAATTTTAAAAGTAAAATCCAGTCCGCTAGGATTGACTGTAAGCTCAACTTGGTCTCCTTTGTTTACTGTCAGTGTTTCAGGAGTGAAAAGCCATTTCTTCGCCTCTAATTTCAAGGCAACTTTCTTTCCTGCTACCACTTCTTCCTTCACGACCGGTTCTTCAGCAGCCTTAACTGCTTCAACTTCTTCAACAGCATCTTCAGCAACAACCTCAACTACTTCAGGTTCTTCAGCAACATCTACTGCTTGTTCTTGAACCGGTGCTTTTGCTAATGCTGTTTCAATCTCTTCCTTAAAGACTGAATATGGTTGTGCTCCGCTGATCAATTTACCATTGATGAAAAATGCTGGCGTGCCTGAAACTCCGTATTTCTGACCGTCAACAAAATCTTCAGCAACTTCATTTAAGTATTTTTGGCTTTTGACACATTCCTCGAATTGAGCTACATCTAGACCTAGATCTCCTGCCCATTTGATATATTTATCTGTTCCCAGTTCTGCTTGGTTTTCAAATAAAGTATTGTGGTATTCCCAGAACTTTCCTTGTTCATGAGCGCATTCAGCAGCCATCGCTGCCGATTCCGCTTCAAGATGGAAGCTCAAAGGAAAATCTCTAAACACCAACCTTACTTTGCCGGTATCGATGTATTCTTTCTCTAAAGGCTTAAGATTTTCGTAAGCTTTTCCACAGTAAGGACACTGGAAATCTGAAAATTCTACAATCGTTACGGGAGCATTTTCATCTCCTAAGATTGCATCGTTGTCTACAGAAACCTCTAAATCTGTTTCTGCTTCATTACTTTCAACTTCAGCAAGCTGTTCATTTACCTTAAAACCTTGTGGGAAAAATAAGGCTCCGTCTTTAGTGATGTAAGAATCAACTTCTTGTCCAGCAACACTTAAGGTAATCAGATATAATGAATCAAGTTCTGCTGAGTTCTCTACTACTGCTTCGAAAGGAGGCTGTAATAGTTGATTGTTAACATAATTCAGCACTTTATTTTCAGCATCGGACAAAGAGATCGATGCAGTGATATCATTTGCCGTTTCTTCATCAGAAAATCTGAATCCTTGAGTGAATACAGAGAATATTAACAATACTAGAACTACTGCCGTTACTGCTTTCCAGGTGGAAGCTTCTTTAAACATGCCTGTTCCTTCTTCTTCTTCTGCCCAAGGATCTACTGGAGCAACACTAGAAATTTTTTCTTCTTTCTTTTCAGTAAAGAACTGTTCTTCTTTTTTAGCCTTAGGAGCGGCACTTTCTTTTACTGGCTTGATCTCCACATACTCTTCTTCATCGGTAGTCATTGTTTTGACCTCCTCCTTTTGTTTCTCTGCCACTTTCTTTACGCTAGCTTGTTTTTCATTTTTCTTGCTTGCGTTCTTTTTGGTGGGAGTTTTCTTTGTTTTGGTGAGTTTTTCCATTTTCTCTTCAGCTTTTTTTTCTAATAAATCATCTACGTTGAAGGTTTCTTCTTCGATAAATTCTTCCCCAAAGTAAGATTCTTCTATTTCATCTAACTGCTTTTGTTCCATCAAAAAACACCTCTTAGTTTTTTTTGTTGGTTAAAAAATCCTCGATTTTTTGTAAACCATCTGAGTTTGATTTTTTATTTAATCGGTTCCGCCCCATTTTTATAACGTACACCTTTTTTCCGGGGCATAACAATTTATAAAGATTTATATGGTTTAACACAACAAACAACTATAAAATAAACGACGAGAACTATCTTTTGGAGTGGTGGTTATATTCGATCTTAACAACCTCACCATCCTTGAGGTGCACAGTCCTTTGTGCATACCTGACTAAATCAATATCATGAGTTATCAGGATGATTGTTTTTTTCTCTACAGAATGCAATTTAGCCAGCAGATCCATGACTTGTTGTCCTGATTTAGAATCTAGGTTTCCTGTCGGCTCATCAGCCAAGATTATTTCTGGATCGTTGATTAGAGCTCTGGCAATCGCTACTCGTTGCTGCTGTCCGCCGGAAAGCTCATTTGGCTTATGGTTGATCCGCTCTCCCAGACCAACTTCATTTAGTAAAGAGAGGGCTTTTTTTGTTCTCTTCTCTTCAGGAACATTTTGGAATATCGTCGGCAAAATTACATTCTCTAAAGCGGTCAGGGTAGGGATAAGATTAAATTGCTGGAAAATAAACCCTACTTTTTTCCCTCTCAATTGCGCCAGGTCCGATTCGGTCATTTTGGAAATATCTTCTCCCTCCAACAATATTTTTCCGCTGGTGGGCACATCCAAGACTCCTACTTGATTCATCAAGGTACTCTTTCCAGAACCGGAAGGGCCAACAATCACGACAAATTCTCCTTTATTGATCTCTAAGTTTACCCCTCTCAACACCTCTAAAGTTATCTCTCCGATAAAATACTTTTTGACAACATTCTTCAGTTCAATCACAGTTTTTTTATTCATTTTATCTTCTTTATTTTTTTAATATTTTATTCTGTTACATCCTTAATTATTTATATGTTACTTTTATTTTTATTCATACCTCAACGAATCTACTGGTTTTTGCTTCGATGCACTCCAGGCCGGAGCTATTCCTGACAAACAGCCAACTAAAATCGAGAACAGCAAAGTCCCACTTATCAGCCAGGGATTGATGTCTACAGATAAAAATGCCGGGCCGACAGCAAGTACAAAAACAAATTCTGTAAGCTTTGCAAAACCGATGCCCATGGTTACGCCAACAATTCCTCCCCCTAAACCATATAACCCTGATTCTACTAGGAATAAGGTCAGGATCTGTGAATTTCTTGCACCTAATGCTTTTAAGATTCCTATCTCTTTGGTTCTTTGCAATACTGCTGTGTACATGGTATTCATGATTCCGATTCCTCCCACTAATAGAGAGATCCCTGCAATTCCAATCAATACAATCTGGACAATGTTCAGGATTTCTCCAAAAGCTTCTGCAAATTGTTCTGGAGTCTGGATCTCAAAATCTTCGTTTCCTTTTTCCACATCACGATGTTTACGAAGATCTTTTTTGACTTCTTCAGCGACTGTAGCGGGATCTTCTCCCGTTTTTGTCTGCGCAATGATGAAATTAACTTCGTCTTCTTTGCCAAAGATTTCCCGGTGTGCGTCGATGGGAATCATCACTCCTTGATCGTCTGGAGGAGAACCGATCTTATCTATGAAACCTACCACTTTGAACTCCTTTCCACCTATCAGAACCTTATCTCCAACCTCCACGGCTTTTCCCAAGATTTTATCTTGGGTATATTCGAATCCCAATAGCGCTTTGAACTTATCTCCTTTCTTTAGATTCCTCCCTTTGAATATTTTCCAAGTTTGAGCTTCGCCAATCAAAGCCATCTCTTCTGGTTCAGTAGGCAGTCCGGAAACAAAAGGGAACCAGACTTGATCGTTAAATTCAATCTGTCCCAGCGTGAAAGTCATCCCGGCCGCTCTTTCGATTCCTGTTACATCAGTAATTACTTCTAGATCTTTTTTGGTCATGATGACTGAAGAACCGATTCCAAAAGTACCGCCTTTTGGACTGATGAAAAGCTTATCCTTCCCTAAAGCTTGAAATTGTTGTTCAATGGCATTTTCTAAACCTTGGCCTAAAGAGATGAGCGAAACGATAGCAGCTATACCTATGAAAACTCCTAACAAGGTAAGCCAAGATCTCAGCTTTCTCCTTTTCATCTCTTTCCAAGGAATTTTGATATAATCTATCCACATGGTCTTTATTTCCTCAAAGCATCTACCGGTTTAAGCAGAGCAGCTTGTCTTGCTGGAAAGACTCCCGACAATGCTCCAACTAAAAAAGCAAATAATAATGCTCCTATAATCACTAAGGGGTTGAAATTTGCCTGGATCAGGAAACTTCCATAGATTTGGAAGGCAACCAGCTCAACTAATTTACTGATACTCATTCCCAAAGCTGCTCCGATTATTCCCCCAATCAACCCTAACACTCCTGATTCGATCAGGAATAATAATAATATGTTTTCTCTTCTGGCACCTAGAGCTTTCATTATCCCGATTTCTTTAGTTCTTTCCAATACTGCTGTATACATAGTATTCATGATCCCGATCCCGCCTACCAACAACGAAATCGAAGCGATCCCTATCAGTACGCCTTGCACAATTAACAAGATGGTCGTTAAAGTCGCTAGAATACTTCCCGGAGTTTCTACCGAAAAATCTTCTTTACCTTCCTTAACATTCCGGGAATCTCTTAATTTTTTCTTAACATCTTCAGCAACCTGCTCGATATTCTCTCCGGATTTAATCTTTAAGGGTATGACATCATATTCTTTTTCCAGGTTAAGAATTTCTCTCATTGCTGTCTCAGGGATCACGAAAGTTGAATCTTGCTGCGGGTTGCCGGATTTTTTTAATATTCCTACGACTTCAAAAAACTGGTCTTGTACCTTAACTTTATCTCTCAATTCAATCTTTTTATCAAAAAAATCTTCACTGAAATCATAACCAATCATCACTTTATACTTGTCTCCGCTTTTTAATAACCGCCCTTGTTCAATCTTATAATTGTTAGCTTCTACAATCAAATCAATCTCTTCACTGCTCCCTTTATCAGGTATAGAAGCTATGTAAGCAAACTTGACTTCTTTCTTGAATTCTACTCTGACATTCCGGGCTAATCTTCCAATGACAACTTCTACTCCTTTGACTTTTTCTATCGCTTCTTTATCAGTTACGGTCAAGGGGTTCGATACGGCTGTTCCCGGAGGGCCAAAACCAAAACCAGCGGCTTGCACAATTAATTTATCAGAGCCTAAACTTACAAATTGTTGTTCGATTGCATATTGCATTCCTTGGCTAAGAGAAATTAAGGCTACAACTGCAGCTATCCCGATGAAGATACCGATCATGGTCAGCCAAGAACGCAGCTTACGCTGCATCACTCCTCTGTATGCTAGACGGAAATAATCCGTTATCATACTGAAAAACCCTCTGTTTTTTGCATGCTAAAAAAAGTAACCTTTTTTTTTATCATTTCCGGTCATCCAAAAGATTTTTCATTTCATCAGCAAATTCTTTTGCCCTTATTAGTGAAGTTTTTGCTTTAGAACTCTTTATTTCTTCGGTCATATTATATTGAAATCTTCCTCTTTTTTCTATTTCATAATCAAAAGACATCACGATTTCATTGGCTTTACTTTGGACTAAATCTAATGCTTCATCCTTAACTTCTTCATAATCTTCTAAGAGAGATTTTTTTAATTTATTACGAACAAAAACAATTAAGGCGTCACTTGTTATTTTATGGCTTATTTTATCTCCAATCTTATATCCTAATTTGTATAACACCGCATTTGCAATATAATACATCGAGTAATAGGAACACACTATTATCCAAAGGTTTGAAATATTACTTTCGGAAATCAATTGAGCTACCTTAATACTTTCTTGGTGATTTTTCAGATATGTTTTCAGGATAATTTCATCAAACTCAATTTTTTTGATTAAATTCTCTTTTAGGTAGTTCTTAATATTACTTTCAGCTTCTTTGATTTTTTCAGTGTCTAACATTTTCAATCAGTTGATAATATCCTTCAACTCCTCTCAAGATTATGTTGTTTTTTTTCACTTCTTCTACGACATTAAATTCTCTGCTATTAATCATAGACTTAAATTCTTTGGTACTCAAGTAGGTACAATGAACATCAAAAGGCAGGATTGATAGGTTTCTTTTAATTTCGTTTTCAAGAGTAGAGTCATTAACAATTATTAATATATCTATGTCTGATCCTTTGGTTTGTTTTCCGGAAGCATAGGAGCCAAATAGAAGTACAATAAAAAAAGGATTTTCAACGTTTTTCAATTCACGGAATACAGAATTTATTTTTTTATCTTTTAATTTATCTTCTCTTCGCTCAGATTCTACAGCAAAAACGAGCGAATCAAATTTATAATTAAACGAGCAGTTGGTAGTATTGCCCAGTTTTTCTGTTTCAATTATTTTTTTATCCCGTAATTTCAGTATATTCTGGTAAGCTGATTTGTAATTCACCTTTCTGGCTTTAGCTAATTGATTTATGCTAAACTTTTGCTCTTTGTGATCTATTAAATATTTTAAAATACCCTTTTCTTCATTATTCCTTTTAACCATACTATTATGGTTTAAAACCATATATCTTTTATAAATCTTTGCTCAATTTTAATTTATAGAAATTGAGGGTAAGGGAGTTAAAGGAACTTATTTGGTTAGATTACAAGTAATTGATACAACTGCTTCTGTTTAATTAGATCAAATTTATGACCAGAAAACTTTCTTTGTTACCACAAAATAGTCCTCTTGTTTATCTCCTAAATTCTTAAGTATAAAACATGAGAAGAATAGAGACAATTATCTAATTATACTTAAACTAAGAATCATACTTTTTTCTTTTTCTTCTTATAATACTTAGTGTAATAGAAATATCCGCCGGCTCCCAGGACTAGTAATGAAATCCAGACCCAAACATTACCGTTTTGTATCACTCCAAACTTTTTCAGTTGTGAAGAAGAATAAAGGTCCATCTGCAGATCAAAAGTTTGCTGGAAAGGTTTATTGTTAGCATCATAATATTTAAGTTGTACGGGAAAGTTCAATACCTCTACTTTTTTATTGATGTAAAGGTCTACCTCTTCGCTTTCAGTATCATCTGAATCTATCCCTCCTAGATAAAAGTAATCTGAAGTGCCGACAAGCTGATAGTCTTCTGAAGGCAGCAGAATCAACTCTGCAGATTTGACATCAATATTTCCAGCGTTGGCAATCTCTAAAGTAATCTTGCCTTCTTTATCTGCTTGTAATACTGAACTTTTCTTGATATAAGCCTTTACTTTAGGCATATCTCCTATTACGACGGCAAGAACATCGCTGACGGAATAAGAAGCTCCTGTTTCATCATTGTATGATATCGTTAAAGGAATTTTATATAAGCCTGGAACGGCATCTGGTTTAGCGATAATTCCAAAAGTCATGGAGTTCTGATAATTAGATTTTAGTTGCGAGATCCTTCTTTCCGAAGAGCTTTGGTAAGGTGCTAAAGGCAAGGTAGAGCTGTCCAAGTCTAGTTTAAACTTAATGTCCTTCAGCAAGGAGTCTGCTAAATTCTTCACTAAGACGGATATTTCTGCTGATTCTCCTGGGGCAATCTGTTTAGGTTCTGAAGTTATCGAGACGATATCTAAAACTGCGTCTTTGGTCTGGATGTTTATTAAAAACTCATTATTAATATAGCTTGTTTTTCCGTTTCCGGTCTCTACTTCCAGCTCTAGTTCTGTATCCCCTTCTACAGCTTCTTCATCAACTTTTAATTTAAATTCAACAATCATAGCATCAGCGCCGGTAGAAACAGCCCTTAATGTTCCAATATTTTTTTCAGCACTATCTCCATACATCTTAAACGGAAAACTGGGCAGTAATCTTACAATCACATCGTTATTACTTTCCCCGCCATTATTTTCAACTTTAAACTTTATAGTTAAAATCTGTCCTGGCTCTACTGGATCAGGATCTTGTGACTGTAAGGTTACTCTGATCCTGGGAGAGCTGGGAAAATCTACTCCGCCGGCAAAAGCAAAAGAACTAAGCAATAAGACCATTAACATAACTAAACAAATTATTTTTTTCATCAATCCACCAGTTTATAAATTAATAAAAGATAAGGAATATATAAAGTTATTGCGTGTATCGGCTCTGTAGAATTGCTATCCTACTACGCTAACCATAACCCTATAATAAACTATGGGAACATGGTAAGCTACGTCTGGTCAGATCAGTATTACTACGTAATACGTGACAATACTGACCCAGACGGATAGCAATTCTACACAGCCGCGTGTATCAAGATAAACTACAGCCGGTTTTTTTGGCTAGAACTGTGAAATCTTGTACTCCTCCCAGAACGCTTCCGTCCTTAAATTTCCAGGTAGGATAACCGGTGACGCCCGCTTCTTTACATTTCTGGACATCTACAGTACATTCAATATAGTTGATTTTTGAAAATGAGCTTTCGAACATCTCTTTCTGAGCCTGACAATGGCTGCACCAATAAGTTCCATACATCTCAGCACCTTTTTCTGTTAAGCAGGAAGCGAAAGCGCCTAATTCAGGAGAACTTTTCACGCTGCATCCTAAAAGCAGGATTACTGCCATTAAACTGGCGCTTATTCTTATTAAATTGATTAGCTTCATTTCAGATTTCCTCTTTTTTGTTTTTTTATCTTCTTACCAGCTTCGACATTCTTTTGATACTGTACTCCTGCCACCAGAAGGCCTAAACCTAACACTCCTAATGCGGCTAAAGTGTTGTAATCTTTTTTCTTTTCAACTACCGCTAAATATTGAGGGGACCACTCTACCTTTTTTCTCTCTTCTGTCAGTGAATGATAAGTTTCTTCAACGGTTTTACACTCTTCTGTTCTTGAAGAATATTTACAGCGTAGAAAATCATACTCTAATTTATCAATTTTATCAGAAAGCTCTTTTCTTTCTTTAATTACGGGAGAATTATTTAAGGATTTTGATTGATAGACTGCATAGCCCAGCAACCCTCCTAAACTTAAGGCCAGGCAAAAAATTACTTTATCTTTTTTTCTCATATTCAAATTATTTTAAATTCTTTTATAAATTTAATTGCTTTAAATTCCTTCTAAACCTAATTTCTACTCTCCAATAGTTAAAAAGTATTAATAAAGCTCTTTCTTTTAGAACTCTAAGATGGAATTTAAAATCCAAAAGAAAGAGAACGAGAATGTTCACAAATATCCTACTGAAGATATGAAAATTGCTAATGGATTTGCCCAATCTTTGAACAATGAGCTGGGCGATTTCCTGATGAGCGTAATAATTTTCGGTTCTGCCGTAAGAAGACAGGCATCTCCAGAATCAGACATAGATGTTTTGGTTATTACTGATGATACCAGATTTCAGCTGAGTGAAGCTCTTATTGAAGCTTACAGGATAATTGTGGAGAAAGTTGTAGTCAGAACTTCTCCAAAATTACACATCACTTCGATGACTTTCACTTCTTTCTGGGAATATGCTAAAGCAGGTGATCCGGTAGTGGTTAACATTCTTAGGGACGGGGTAGCCTTGATGGACACCGGTTTTTTTGAGCCGTTACAGATTTTGCTGAAGAAAGGAAGAATCCGTCCTAGTGAGGAAAGTATCTGGCGTTATTATGGCCGGTCTCCTCAGACTCTTTTAAACAGCAGATGGCATATCCTGCAGGCAACTTTAGACCTTTATTGGGCAGTAATCGATTCGGCTCATGCCGCTTTGATGAGAGCCAAGGAGATTCCTCCTACTCCTGAACATGTAGCTGATCTGCTTGATAAGGTTTTTGTAAAACATAATCAGCTGGAAAAGAAATATGTTGAGACGATGAAAAGGTTTTATCATTTGAGCAAGATGATCACTCATCGTGAGGTTAAAGAGATCAAGGGTCCTGCTTATGAAAAGTATTATGAAGAAGCTCAGGATTTTGTCAGAAGGATGAAAAGTCTGATTGAGAAAGGAAAGTTTTAGTTGGTTTCTCTTTTATCTTTTCTTTATTTCTTTTTTATTAAAACCTCTTAAACTAATTATAGGTAATCTATAATCAAAACCTTTAATAATCACCTTTTCTTTCTAATCCTTGATAACAATAACATGGATAAAAACATTTTGAAACAAGTCCTCAAAAACGCTCTTGATTTTGACGGTAAAGCTAATTCCAAAGCTGTTCTAGGACAAGTCCTAAGAGACAATCCCGAATTAAAGAAAGATGTACCAAAAACTTTGAAACAGATCGATAAGATTGTCCAAGAAGTCCAGCAGCTTCCTTTGGAAGAAATTAAGAACCGATTGTCCAAGCTGGCTCCAGAACTTCTTAAAGGTAAGGCTGAAGAAAAGATAGAAGGTCCTTTGAAACCTTTACCCAACGCAGAAAAAGGCAAAGTGGTAGTAAGAATCGCTCCTTCCCCCAGCGGACCTTTACATATCGGTCATGCTTACGGCACTTCTTTAAACTATGAATATGCCAAGATGTATGATGGTAAATTTATCGTCAGGATAGAAGATACCAACCCTGAAAATCTTTATCCTCCTGCTTATGACCTGATCCCTGAAGATGCTCAGTGGCTTACGGATAATAATGTGGCAGAAGTTATTGTCCAATCTTCACGATTAGGTCTTTATTATGATTGCGCTGAGAAATTAGTCAACATGGAAAAAGCTTACGTCTGTACTTGCGATGTTGATGGATATAGAGAGATGAAATCTAAAGGGATTGCTTGTCCTTGTCGAGATATAGACAATAAAGAGCAACAGTTGAGATATGCAAAGATGTTCAATGAATATGCTGAAGGAGAAGCTGTCTTAAGATTAAAGACCGATATTAAGCATAAGAATCCGGCCATGCGCGATTTCGCTATTTTAAGGATCAATGAACACCTCCATCCTAAAACTGGCAAGGAGCAAAGGGTTTGGCCGGTAATGGTCTTTTCTGTCGCTGTCGATGATCATGAGCTGGGCATTACTCACGTCCTGAATGGAAAGGAACATGCTGATAATGGAGAGAAAGAAAAAATCATTATGGAATATTTCGGATGGAAGCCTCCCGTATATAAACATTGGGGCAGGATTAATTTTGAAGGGTTTAAATTAAGCACCTCTAAGACCAGATTAGCGATAGAACAGGGAGAATACTCTGGTTGGGAAGATATCCGGCTGCCGTTCCTTCGCGCCTTAAGGAAGAGAGGCTATCAGCCCGAAGCTTTCAGGAAATATGCGTTAGAGATTGGTTTAAGCCTTAACGATAAGAAAGTAACTCTGGAAGAGTTTTGGAAAAACATCAATTCTTTCAATAAAGAGATTGTGGAATCTAAAGCTAATAGGTATTTTTTTGTCGATAATCCTGTAGAAGTGACGATAGAAAATGCTCCTGCGGAAAAAGTGATGTTAGACCTTCATCCTGACTTCCCAGAGCGAGGCAAAAGAGAACTGTTAGTCAAGGGAGTAGTTCACGTCTCGGAGAGCGACTTTAAACGTTTGGGGGAAGATAAGCTTCACCGCCTGATGGATTATTGCAATTTTATCATTAAAGACAACTGCTGGAATTTTGTTTCAGAAGATTATGATGACTATAAAGAAGCAGAGAACAAAGGATTGATCATCCATTGGCTACCGTCAGAAAAGAGATTACCTAAAGTTGAAGTTTTGATGGAAGATAACACTAGAGCTAAGGGTCTGGGAGAAAAAGAGATGTTCAATCTTAAGGAAGGTGACCTAGTTCAGTTGGAAAGAAGATATTTTGCTAGGCTAGATAAGAAAGAAGAGAACAAATTAACTTTTTATTATTTGCATAAATAAAAAATAACAAAAAAAATAAAACATCAAGATAAAAAAATAAAACTTAAAAGAAGGGGTTTAAAAAATGGCAAAAATAAGCAGGGATACGCCGTTGGCGGAAATAACTTTAAGACGTTACGAAAAACCTACCATGAGCGATAGGGAACTAGTAAGGAAATTATGTCTATCTGTAGGGCTGTTACAGCCGGGAGATTCAAGAGATGTAATTGTAGACGTTCTATACACATTACTTAAGGCTAAGCAGAGTAAAGAAGAATTGCATAGTGAAGAAGTAAAGAACAGCGTTATGAGTTTAAGGAAAGGGTTAGGCTTGCCGATGTTAGGCATCGCTTCTTCTAATATCAGAAGACAATTAAAACGCTTAAAAGACCTTCATTTGATTGAGACTAATGCTAACCTTTATCGGATCACTGAGTTCAATAATATCTCTGAGATCTTTGAAGAGAAGGTTGAGAATTTTATCTTGACTTCGGTCTTAAGCCGGGTAAAAGATTATCTAAAGAGGATTGATGAAGAGTTTAGTGTAAAAGATAAGAAATAAGGATGAATAATTGTCTTAAGAAAACACCTTTTTGAATCTATATTCCTTATAAATCCCATTTAAGTAGATAAAAGGTTAAAAAGCTTTATTCAAACATTTCAAAAGAGATGAGTTTATTCCAAAAAGATTTACAAAACGCTTACTGGCGAAGGAAATTACAAAGTTGGAAAGCTATCAAAGATATTTCTAAAATACCTGAACTTGATATGGAATTTGACGGTCATTATAGTATTGCTTCCACTCAGAAAGCACTTGAAGACATTATCGAAGACGCTCAAATTATTGTTGTAGCGGGAGCATATTTTGGTGATGAAGCTAAAGGTAAGGTTACTGATGCAATTTCTTCTTTAGAAAAAGTAAAAGCTGTAGCCAGAGTTAACTCTGGAGCTAATGCTGGACATACTGTCTACCATAACAACACTAAACTTGTTTTTCACGTTCTTCCTTCAGCAGTTACAGGCGATAAGGCTTGTTTTGTTGGTCCTGAACTAGTTGTAGACCCGGTAAGCTTGATGGATAATGAAGTTCAACAATTAATAGATAATAATGTTTCTTATGACCATTTAGCAGTAGGCAACTTTTACATCACTACTCCTTATCACAGAATAATGGATTTAATGAAGAGCGTTCATAATTCTTCAACAGGAGTTGGCATTGCCCCTACTCACGCATCTAAGATGTGGAAGACTACTCCAAGACTTGATGATTTATTTAATTCTGAATCTCATCAAAGGAAAGTGTTTGAGAAAGATTTGGGCCATTATCTTGGTTTTATGGCTGAGAGAAATCTTAATGAAGAAAAAATTCTTGAACAGTTAATGAAATTAAGATTAAATGAAAAAACTAAACGGAAAGTTCCTAATCACTTATTACAATTTGTATTGGCAAGAGATAAACCAACTTTTCTTACCCGTCTTTATCAAGATTTCGTGGTAAACAATAAATCGTTCCCTCGTTTAACGGATGTTGAACATGAACTAACAAAAATATTAGAGGCCGGCCACCTTGTTGTTCTGGAAGGATCGCAAGGATATTTTTTATCAAACGGGGTACAACAATTTCATCGTTATGGCACTTCTCCAGACACGCACGCTTCAGGAATACTTGCTGCTTCTAATTTAAACACTACAAAATATAAATCTACCACTATAAATGTCAACAAGTTTCCTGCTTCTTCGAGAGTGGGCATAGGAAATATTCCTGGGTCTTATACTGACCAAGACAGATTTTCTTCTGAAGGAATCGATGATTTTTCTCAACTAGAAGATGCTTGCTTAGACTTTAACAATATCCAAAAATTATACTTTGAAAGTGTTGTATCTAATGGCATATTACAACCTATCATTTATAGCGATTCTACTGGAAGGTACCTGATTTGTGAAGCTATGGCCATAGCTTCTTCCAGACAATTTGGCGAGAAAGGTGCTACTACTAACAAGCCGAGAGTAACCGGTTTATTTGATTGTGTTTTAGAAAGTTTAGTTGCAAAAGCTCAAGGACCAAACTTAGTAATCTCTGCCCTGGATAGAGGAGACAATTGTGATTATGTTGGCTTAACTGTTGGTTATGTGGTTCATCTTCCAGAAGATCAAGGTTTAAGGAGTGATGAGCAAGGATTTTATATTTTTTCAAATGGCAGAAAATATCGTTCTGGCGACATTATCAAACCCGGCGATTCCATTCCCGGCAATAAAGTATTAGAAAATTGTCATTCTATTACCAAAGTTATGCCTGGTTGGAAAGACACCCCCATTTCTGCTGAAGTTTATCATGGTAAAGAAGGCGACTTTCTTCCGCAAAATGTTGCAAATTTAGTTCAGGCCGTGGAACATTACACTGGCTTTAAAGCAAGAGCTATAGGCAATGGTGTAAATTCTAAAGATTTGATTTTCTTAGATTTAAGAAATAAATCAGAATAAGAACTTAAAATCAATCCAGAAAGGCAAATAAAATTTAATTAAAAAGAAAGAACTTAGATTATATCTTCTTCAGCAACTACAATAAAGTCTCCAGAAGCGATAACGGCAGAGAACGGTATTAAAATCTGTCCATCTTTAGTCTTTTCTAATTCCATCTTGTCAGTATAAGGGGTAGGATTCCTTAATAATAAATGAATCAGTTCTCCTGAACCGACTTCAAAGATAAGATCTCCAACTTCACCAAACTTCTTACCTGATTTTGAGACGATAGTTTTCCCTATGAGTTCTTTAGAATAGCTTTTTTCTTCCATGATGATTCACCCTCGTTTTAATTTAATACTAACACCCTATTAAATAATGTATTAGGAAGTAGATATATAAAGTTTACGGTATTAGATTATCTGTAATAGGCTATAACGAACCCTTCTACCGCTTCTTTTGACCAGCCTTCCCGAACTAAATCCGAAATGGTCTCTTTTTTATCCACCCCCTTCTTTATATTTTTTAGCACGAATCTCCTTAGCTCTGATAGTTCCTTTTCATTTATTTGATATGTTTTTTCTAAAACCATCCTGGCTTTGGCTTTTGCTAAGGCTGTTACGATTTCTTTTTCTTTAAAGTTAGTAAGCTTTTTAACAATTGTTTTAGCTCTCTGTCCAGAAGTTCTTAACATCAACATATTGTAGATCCATAGTTCTAATTCTTCCGGGGATTTGATCTTTAATAAGCTTTTTTCCAATTTTTCTGTTACTGTTTTTATTGAAGTAGATGTTTTTTCAGGACTCTTGGAAGCTTCTTCTCTTTGCGGCAAGGGTGGTTTGGTTCTTGTTGGAAGGAAGAATCCCTTAATTCCTCTATTAACTTGTTCTAATTCTCCTTTCAAGTCCAGATATTGTTTTTTGCTCCACATTCCCAAATACTTCTCTTGTTCTTCTTTTGGCTGTAATATTACTGGAAGATCCACGCCGTATCCTTTAATGATCACATCGGGGGCTGGCTGATGTATTCTTAAATAATGTTCGACCGGTCCGGTCCTAATCTTATAAGTAGCGATCAGCAATAAAATTATAATCATCAGTCCAATAAAGTAAACAGCAAAGTTGGTGATTAATCTCTGGGTTGATCTTAAAAATGCTTTTAAGTACAATCCCGTCCTTTGAATAGCTCCTCCGACAGGAAGCTCTTCCTTGGCTTTGTCGAATTCTTCTTTAATCACGGTAGGAATCTCTTCAAACTCTTTAACGATCTCTTCGGTAATAGTTTTACCTTTTTTGATTGGTTCTTCTGGTTTTTCTTTTATTATTTCTTCTTTTACCGCTTCCTCTTTCTTAACGCAAGTACCATTTATTTTTTCGTAGCCAGAGACGCACCTAGCTATGCCGCCTCCACCTCCACCCCCCGAAGAAGGAGCCGTTGGAACCGCAGCCACAATGGTGGTGAAGGTGAAATTGTCTTGCAAGAGATTAGAGCTGTTATCACTTATATTTACTAAGACCATTACAGTCTGTCCGTTTGTAAATCCAAACAGGCTTTCGTTTAAGTCTACACTAATGTTTGTTACACTATTGGTGGTGATAGTTAAGTTTTGAGTGAAGTTAATTCCATTTACATAAACTATTAAGGAAGATGAATTGATAGAATAAAGGTCGATTACGTCAAAAGTGATGTCCGTAGTAACCACAACATCAACAGCGTTTCTTCCTGGAACGATGTTAGATAAGCTCGGTGCTGTAGAATCAGTAAAATTAAGAACGATACTTCTATTAGTTCCCCAGTCGGAATTAGAATCATTATCATAAACTAAACAGTTCCAGGTATAGTTTCCTACCGGCAACTCTAAGGTCCAACTGCTTGAATTGGCCGTTCCGGTGATATTTGCAGTCTGATTTAAAGCAAAAGAAGCTGAATTGTTGCCTGCATCGGTAAGGTATAAGGAAATATTTTTCAGATTAGAGTCATCAACGGCACTACAATTGAAACTGATGTTGGTCAAAGCGGTTGAATCATTAACATAACCATCATTTGGAGAGACTAAAGTTACGGTTGGAATAATATCCGCAATAGTATAGATGAACGAACTAGTAACATTAATTTCTCCATCCCCGCAAGTGATGTTAATGGAATAAATCCCCGCTTCTGCTTGTATAGGCGTATCATTAATCAATCCGGTTGTGGAGTTGATGTCAAACAAAGTGGTGTTGTCGTAATAAGTTACAGTGTCTCCATCGATGTCAGAACAGTTGATGTCATAATTAAATTCTACTCCCGAATAAGCATCTTGAGCAGTCAATGATTGGTTAAAGCTCGGCGCAGTATTCTGGACAGTGAAACAATAAGTTGTTGAAGTAGCGTTATTGCTAGAGGTATCATTAGCCCAATAATACCAGCAGATCGGATTATTCTTTGCTAATGTAATGTTGGCTTGTTCAGAAGCATTATACTGTGCT
>JAHJDB010000043.1 GCA_018812765.1 Nanobdellota archaeon | reverse complement strand
ATCTTCCGAGAGATCCATCCAAATTGACGTATCAATGTAGTATTTTTCTGCCATTTTCACTAAATAATCATCTAACATAAGATGCTAATAAAGTTATCGGTGAGGATTTTCAAAGTCGCTGGAATCAAATTCGACATAACGCATACAAAACGAATCTTCTGAGACGAATTCTCTCTGATTTCTTGAATGTGGCCACAGTTTGGCTACATCTTGCCAATCAACTATATTAGGAAATAAAACTTTGAGGTGGTTATGGTGAGAGAAACAGTCTTTCAAAAATTAGGAGAAGCAAAAGCAACTCTGCAACGGCATAGTAAAATATCAGAGAAAGAATTTCCAAAAATTATTTCTCGATTAGGCAACTGGTTCTACAAGAAAAACTTTCCTTTATCGAGGCAAGAACTTAAGGCATTAGAAGTGCTAGTGTCGCATAAATTTAATCCATACACTGTTTACAGATGGCATTTATTGACACAATCTTCTGATGAAGTGAAAGCACAATTAATGCGTGGTCTTATCGGACAGAAACGAGCAAGCAAAAAAAATCAATCTTACAAGAATATGTATAGTGTTGAAGAAAAAGACATTCATCGAGCTGTACTCGATCTTGTTGAACGATATATCGTGAGGTGATAAAGATGGTAAACAAACTCCCTGCTGTGTTAAGTAAAGAACATCTTCTACGTGTTTTGAGTGTGATGGAAGATTTACGAATGGTCATTACTGTATTTTTAGGTATATTTTTAGGATTACGAATAAGTGAAATTGTAAAATTAGAGTGGGACAACATAGACTTAGTTTATGGTGAAGCCAAGATTAAGGATGCTAAGAATCCCTATCGGTTCAGAACAGGATATGGGAAAGACAGAATTGTTCCTATCAATGAAATGTTTCTTCCCGTCTTGAAAAGATGGAAATTAATTAGTGAAGATAAAAAATATGTTATCCCTCGTAAAGAACATGGTAATAAAAAAGATGATGCCACTATCAAAAGTTCTCAAGATAGATTTCATAAATATCTGCAAAAAGCAGGCATACAGGAAATAGATAACTACCAGCGTGATGGTCGTCCACGTTACAAGTATCATCTGCATACTTTAAGGCACGTCTGCGGAACTAACCTTTATCGTGCAGGTATGGACATTTATCAAATTAAAGAATACTTAGGCCATTCTGATATTGAAACTACACAGATCTACTGCGACCTTGCTAAAGATGATTTGAAAGCAGCTTCTCATAAAGCCTATGCTTATCCTAAATCAAACATTGCCATGGAACAGGAACTGATTATAGTGCCTGATAAAGAAGCTCTGCAATTACAGAATGAAAATTTGAAAATGATGATGCAATTAAAAGAGGTGGAACTTTATGCGACAAGATAAAAGGTATGAAAGAGAATTTGCTGACCTTATGTGTCATCAAGGTAATCATTGTGAACGCGTAGCTGGTTCAGGAAGTGCAAAAGAAGCTGTCTGTGATTGTGTTCTCTTTAAAGAAAGTAGAAGCTATCTAGTTGAAGTGAAAGCTACAAAACAGAAAGTGCTCTATGTAAGGAAACACATCAGAGAGCAATTAAAAAAGATGCAGGAAACTGCAAGACAGCAACAGATTCATGCTCTTCTGGCAGTTAAATTCAAGCATCGCGGTTGGAAGCAAGTTTTGATTACTGAACATATCCCAGAGGCGATAAAATGGTAATGCCACTGCATGCTCTGATTACGAAATGTCTTGAAGACGGTCCAAAAACAACAAAGGAGTTGTATAAATTAATGCCTCAAGAAAATAGGTTAAGCATACGTGCTATCATTACACTTAATCCAGACAAATTTGTAAGAATTACTAAAGGGTTTGTAGGGAAAAGAGGACGTGATGATTATTTATGGAAATATCACCAGCTCTTTGAAGAAACAGTATTGGAAAGGCCTAAGATTGCTTTGATCTTGAAATGTTTCCTTGTTTCTGAACCTAAAACTTTTGAAGAAATCTGTAAGGAGTTTCCGGAGATTAAGGAAGAATGTTTGAGAGGGATGCTTGGGAATAAGAATGATTTTGAAATTAAAGAGAATAAGTATTCCTTAATAGATAATTAATTTGTTTTCCTTTTATAATTTGCAATTTCAATTATATTACCTTCCGTGTCTTCACAATGAAAACAGCGATAAGGATAATCAGTAAATTTTAAATCTTCTGGGGGGAAAATTATTTTTACTTTGTGTTTTTTTACTTTCTCAAAAACAGCATCAACATCATCCGTAAAAAATACAGGGATAGTATTATTTCCAACGACCCTTTTATTACTTATTATTTTTGGATTGATTAAGCCGAGATAAAATCCTTTACCCAAATCGAAATCTGCCCAAGTGTTTTCTTCTCTGTTAGTTATTTTCATCTCAAGCAAATCTTCATAAAATCTAATTGCTCTGTTCATGTCTTTTACAGACACGTAAACATGATCTAGTTTTAGTTTAGTCATTTTATTTTTTTTCATAAAATATTTCTAATCTTAATCCATCTGGGTCAGAAAAGAAAATTGCATAATACATTTCATCACCATATTCAGGATAATTTTTTGGTTCTTCAGTAATCTTTACTTTTTTTAACTTTAAGAACCGATAAAATTCATCTACTGTTTCTTTGTTTTTCACTTTTAATGCAAGATGATGAAATCCAACCCTATATCTATTAAATGTATCTTTTTCAAATTCTTTATGACCTTGAAATATAGCTATGTGGCCGGGGACATCTTTGTTTCCAAAATAAACATTCCTTTCATCTTCAAATACAACCTGGTAATCCAACCAGCCTAGGATTTCTTTGTACCATTGAGATGATTTTTTCAAATCTTTAACTGTTAATACAAAATGTCCGCCCGGTATTACTTTACTCATTTTTCTTTCTCCTGTTGAAATGTGCAAATTATAGTATCGGGCTTTTTTATCCCTCTAAAATATTTGCAGAGAGAAACATCTTTTACAGCACATTTATGCTCTATTGTTTTCTCCGCTACGTTCCAAGGGCATTCATCCATTTTCCATTCAACTTTATCGCTGGGGATTAAGTCAATATCCATGTTTGCTCCTTTGAGTTCTCTTGTTTTTTCTGTCATCATTTTACCTCATACTCCCAGCCAGGTTGCCATGCTTTTCTTTTTCTCCAGTCTTCAGTAATGGCTTCCTGCCAAGTCTTTCCCTTTAACAGAACATCTAAAGCTAATTGTGGAGCTTGATGAGCAACAATTGCTATGTGTTTACCGTCATACTTCTCTTTTAAGAAGTCTAAGAAATCTTTAATCCTCCTTTCAACATCTTTATAATTTTCACCATCAGGATATTTTTTATCTATATAATCAATATTCTTCCAATCTTTCTTTTTTCCATTCCATTTTCCATAATTACATTCTCTTATTCTTTTATCAATAATTATTTTATATTTGTCCTTAAATCCTAATTCTGCTGAATCAACTGCTCTTTTAAGATCAGAACAAAAGACAACATCAAACTTTTTGTCTGCGACCAATTTTCCTAATTCTTTTGCTTGTTGAATTCCGGATTTGGATAATTTTCCATGATTCCAGCCAGTGCCTTTATGCTCTTCATTATCGGTTGTTGTTCCGTGTACAAAGTATGTTATTTTAACTGCCATTAGTTTGACAAAGCATAATTTCTATTTAAGGCTTTTCTCAATAACTGTAACTAAATTCTTGAGAAAGTATGGTTTTTCAATACCACAAAAATCAAGGCTTCCTTGGAAGTGGTGGTAAACTGGTTTTGTTTGTTCCCTGTATAGAACAATTGTTGGAACATGAAAAGATATAAACCCTTCTACCATGTAAATTCCAGCTTGATTTTTCTGCTCGATAATGTCTTTTGCTTGTGTTAATGGATTACGTTCAAATTTTCCAGTCTCTGCTTCAAATGTTTTGAATCCCGGAATCTTCTTTCTTTTGTTAAACTCTGTTCTCTCTACATAAATATCAGGGTCGAAAATAAGCAAGTCTGGAGAGATGGTTGGCTTTTCTCCAGTAACTTGAGCTGTCGCATTCATTAATTGACAAACATATGAAGAAAAATATTGGTAATCAAACCACTGGAATACTTCCATTTTAATATCTTGACAATTATGTAAATAATTAATTAATTGGTCATGATCTTCCTCTTTATCTAATGCAACATAAACTGTTTTCATTTTTTAAATATCTCTGCAACTTCTTTTATTTTGTTAAATAGCAATTCAAATTTTGTGTATCCTGCCTTCTCATTGAAATGTCCAGCACCCATCACCACTTCTAATTCTGCCCCTAGTTTTTCAGCTAATTCTTCCCCTCTTTCTAAAGGAACGTAAGGATCATTATCTGAATGATAAACATAGAATTCCTTACAATTACTTTTTATTTTCTCCCAGTTAAATTTTTTTGTGACAAATGTTTCGTTAATTTCATCAAAAACATTGTTCCCTAATAATCCAATAAAGCCGGAAACAAAGAAACTGGCTTTTACTTGAACTTTAATTTTCTCAAGAATGGACAGAATAAATGCCGGTGCCAAACTGTGACCT
>JAHJDB010000004.1 GCA_018812765.1 Nanobdellota archaeon | reverse complement strand
TGGAGGCGGTTATTCTGCTGGTTGTCCATCCAGGGATAGCTATCAATGTAAAAATTGCTTCCGTCAGTAGTATCTTTATAATAGGGGCGATGGAACAGTTGAAAAACATATTCCCCGCCCCTACCCTTACGAATCAAGGAGCAACAATGAAATTAGTAAGACAATGCAAGGACACCTTTATCCGAAAGTTTGGAGAAATAGGATATATCAGCAGCCAACTTACAAAACATGACAGGGTTTATGACAGTGTTGGCGCTGTTTTTCTGGATAAAATCAGCAGACTCCCCCAGAAGATTGATAATATTGTGGATGAATTTTTTCCTTTATTTATTGATGTTTCCCGAGAGATTCTCTACCAGGATTTTATCGATTTTGTCAATGATCTGGAAGAAGACTCTTTTTTAGTCACAGGATATTCAGAAGAGGAATTGGATCGGAAAGAACCGTATTTTTCCTATGCTATGGAAAATCCAAAAACAATTGCTGTAAACTTCATGCAACAGACCAAGAAACCGGTTTTTACCGATACGGCAGATTTCTTCAATGATTATTTTAGACAGAATCCGACTATTTTCGGAATTCACATGGAGCTTACCTCCAAATGCAATGAAAGATGTCTTCATTGTTACATCCCCCACGAAAACAAAACCAAAGAAATGGAACTTTCTTTTGCACTTAATGTTCTTGATCAACTCAGGGAGATGAATACTGTCAGCGTTACCTTTTCCGGAGGAGAACCGTTTCTTCACAAAGACATATTAACAATTATCGAACATGCCCGAAAAAATGATTTTGTCGTCAACATCCTTAGCAATGGGACTCTTTTGGATAAAGACAATATCCAGGTTTTGAAGGATGTGAATATTAACATGATCCAAATTTCACTCTACAGTCTGGATCCGGAGATACATGATGCTATTACCCAGGTGAATGGCTCATACGAAAAAACCATAAAGGCAATTGAACTGCTCCTTAATGCTGATGTACCCATACAGATTAGTTGCCCAGCCATGAAATTAAACAGAAAGTCCTACAAAGATGTTTCCCTATGGGCGAAAAATAAGAAAATGAGATCCCTTTGCGATTTCATCATGATGGCAAGTACCGATTTTACTACTTCCAACCTTGCTCACAGATTAAACCTCAATGAAACGGAAGACCTCATTAAAGACATAATAAATGTTGAAGAAGATTACCAGGAACTTCTGGAGCTGGAACCTAAGTCAAAAGATATGGAGAAATACGCAAACCAACCAGTGTGTGGTGTAGTTATCGATAACGCTTGTATTACTGCCAGTGGGAATTTATACCCATGTGCGGGGTTTCAGGGGTATGTTCTTGGTAACGTCCGGGAACAAAGCTTAAAAGATATCTGGGAGAACTCAGAAAAAGTCCAATTCATTAGAAGCATCAAACATTCTTCATTCCCCAAATGTTTGGAGTGCGAAGCAAGGGATTACTGTGCGATGTGCCTTGTACGGAATTTTAATGAGAGCAACGGCGACATGTTCCGGATCAATAAACATTTCTGCGATGTTGCATTCTTAAACAAGAAACTGGTGGACCAATACAGGATGGAGAAGCAATCTGCAAATGGGTGAGTGCATACAGGGGGATGGGAGACGGTGATGCAGAAAGTTCCATAACAACTAAGGGAGGTGCTGCTTATGGCAACTTATTGCATTAAAGACTTTATGTATCTTCTCAATAATCAGGGATAACTCTTCAGTTCTCATCTGGAACCAGATTTCACAAATTAATAAATAAGAAAGGAGATGGTAATGGCAATAAAATGGAAAAGCGAAAAAATTGAGCAAGATGTTGGCATGCTGTTAAATTTACTTGAAAAAGGTAGCTTTACAACTGAAGAAGCTAATGTTCAAAAAATGCTTGTTGATTCAATCAACAGAGAGCAAGGAAAAGTCGATGACTTTCAGTTGCTATCCTTTTTTTGTAAGGCTTACGATAATTTTATTTTGTCTGTTGCTGACAAGATAGATTTACATAGTAAAGAAGATTATGTGTTAGCAGAGAAGATTTTTGAATTTGGTAATAAAGCAATTGAATTCGCACCATCTGATAAATCCGAACTGATGTTTACTTCTTTTGTTTATGAAGCATTTGCAGATGTTTATTTTCTTTTAGATGAATATGAAAAAGCTATTGAATATTCATCAAAAGTTTTAAAACTTCGTCCAAATTATCAAAAACCAATTGCAATGATTGAACATGCAAAAAACCTAATGGGCAGTAAAGATCAGGGAAGTGTTACCGGTCAGGTTAATATGCTTCAAGCTAAATTTATGGAAAAAGGATTAAAATTATATCTTCAAGGTCAGGGTGAATCTCCGCCAAGTTCTCAGATGTACCGTTTTACAAATAATCCCCCTGTTAAAATTCCTGTCGGAAGCGAAGAAGTGTTAACTTATTTACAGAAGGCACTAAGTCAAAACAGTAGTGCTATGTTAATGCGAACTGGTGATCAATGGGAACTTTTTATTGAATCGGTAGAAGAAAAGAAGAAAGGGGGCTGTTTCATTGCAACCGCTACTTTTGGCAGCGACTCCGCAGAGGAAGTAATTGTCCTTTGTAACTTTAGAGATAATATCCTCCAGAGGTTTTCCTTAGGGCGCAAATTTATCAGTATCTATTACCTTGTCTCTCCCTCTATTGCGAATATAATATCTGACAGCAATGTATTAAGAAAACTCACGAGTTTTTTATTTGTAATACCATCAGCAAAGATTGCCAGACTATTTGGCAGTTCAAAAACTAAATGATTTGAGGTGAAGAACAAGAACAAGGGGTAAATAGAAATGGAGGGACAAAAATGTGGTTCAATTTTTTTAAAAAGCGCTCAAAGACCGAGGAAAAATCGAAGGAGGGAGAAGCCAGGGGACATAGGTAAAAAACGCAAAAAACAGTTGACTGTTATTCTTAAGGCATGAAACCTAACAGTGCCTACCAAGGAAGAGAGGGAACATTATTAAAAAGATAAAAATATGTTTGCCAATACCCATTGCATAAAGAAATAGGCAAAGATAGTTGCTGAAAAATAAAGGATTAACAAAGCCTATCCAAACTAAATGTTAATCTTTTTTAACAGCGTCTCTCTCCCTACTAACCC